>CAZSBD010000022.1:0-14965 GCA_964605215.1 uncultured Oscillospiraceae bacterium
CTCCCAAACCATGCGGAAGATTATTTTGCCGCAGGACGTAAAAAATGTGCTGCCCGCTATGGTCAACGAAATGATTACTCTGCTCAAGGAGACCTCGATCTGCGGCTATATCGGTCTGCAGGATCTGACCCGAGGCGGCGATATTATCCGAGGCAACACCTTTGACGCCCTGCTGCCCCTTTTGGCAGTCGCCGCGATTTACCTCATCATCGTTATGTTCTTTACCTATCTGATGGGCCGTCTGGAAAGGAGGCTGCGGGCTAGTGATCACCGTTAATCATTTATATAAGAGCTTTGGAGACCATGAGGTCCTCCATGATATTTCCGAACATATCCTGCCTGGGGAAAAGGTGGTAATCATCGGCCCCTCCGGCTCCGGTAAATCCACTTTCCTGCGCTGTATGAACCTGCTGGAGGAGCCTACCTCCGGCCAGATCATCTTTGACGGCGTGGACATCACGGACAAAAAGACGGATATCAACCGCATCCGTCAGCAGCTGGGTATGGTATTCCAGCATTTTAACCTGTTCCCCCATCTGTCCATTATGGATAACCTGACTCTGGCTCCCACTATGCTGGGTCTGATCAAAATTGAAGAGGCCAAGGAACAGGCGCTGCAGCTTTTGCGCCGGGTCAATCTGGAAGAAAAAGCGGACGCTTATCCCGGTCAGCTTTCCGGCGGTCAGAAGCAGCGTATTGCCATTATCCGTTCCCTGGCAATGAAACCGAAAATGATGCTCTTTGACGAGCCGACTTCCGCTTTGGATCCGGAAATGGTTGGTGAAGTGCTGCAGGTTATGAAAGAGCTGGCAAACGAGGGTATGACCATGGCGGTTGTCACCCACGAAATGGGTTTTGCCCGGGAGGTAGGCACCCGGGTACTGTTTATGGATGGCGGCGGCATTCTGGAGAAGGGCAAGCCGGAGGATATTTTTTCCCATCCTCAAAACGCCCGTACCCAGGAATTTTTGTCTAAAGTGCTGTAAGCGAAAGAAAAAGAAGACTGTCGAAAAGCTTTTAGGGCATTCTCCTGGGAAATGTCAGGCGCCTAGAAAAAGCCCCAAAAAAGTTACGGTCATGCCATGGCTTTTTGAATATCTAGGCGTTTTGCGCAAAAGACACGATCGACAAGCTGTAGATTGATTTGGAGGAAATTTTATGGATGGAAGGCAAAAGCGTTCCATCCACTTTTTATATGCCAGCGTTGGGAAGCGACAGGCCCTGTAAGGTTTGTACCTTTGAGTTTCTTCCGGATTTGTGGGACTTTGCGCATTCGAAGGATTGTGCCTGGTTTGACAATTCACTCTGGATTTTTGTGAAAAAAGATTAAATTTGAAAAATGGGAGAAAGTCAGGTGACGATTGACATTTTCCGATGGGCTTGCTATAGTTAAACTAAGAAAAAAGGTCTTGCTTTGATAAGAGAGGACTTGCAAAATAAAAGGAGGTAAACGGCAATATGGATAAATTAAGTTTGCAGAAAACTGCCAATGAGATCCGCAAAGGAATCGTGACGGCAGTATACAGTGCAAAATCCGGACACCCCGGCGGCTCTCTGTCCGCAGTGGAAGCATTCACCTATTTGTATTTTGAGGAAATGAACATTGATCCCAAGGATCCGAAAAAGACAGATCGGGATCGTTTTGTGCTGTCCAAGGGGCATGTAGCCCCCGGCTACTACGCCACTTTGGCACAGCGAGGCTTCTTCCCCAAGGAGGATTTAAAGACTCTGCGGCATATTGGCTCTTATCTTCAGGGCCATCCGGATATGAAGCACATTCCCGGCGTGGATATGTCCTCCGGTTCTCTGGGGCAGGGTATTTCTGCGGCTGTGGGTATGGCGCTGGGCGCTAAGCTCACCGGTCAGGATTACCGGGTTTATACCCTGTTGGGCGACGGCGAGATCCAGGAGGGCCAGGTTTGGGAGGCTTCGATGTTTGCTGGCGCCAAGAAGCTGGATAACCTGGTGATTATCGTGGACAACAACGGTCTGCAGATTGATGGTAAGATCGAGGATGTCAACGATCCCTACCCCATTGACAAGAAGTTTGAGGCCTTCAATATGCATGTTATCAACGTAGCAGACGGCCATGACTTTGACCAGCTGGCGGCAGCCTTTGCCGAGGCCAGAACCGTTAAGGGTCGGCCTACCGCCATCCTTATGAAGACGGTCAAGGGCAAGGGTGTTTCCTTTATGGAAAATCAGGCATCCTGGCACGGCTCTGCTCCCAATGACGAGCAGTACGAGAGTGCAATGGCAGATTTGGAGAAGGTGGAGGAAGCGTTATGTCAGAAGTAAAGAAGATTGCGACCCGGCAGAGCTATGGCGAAGCTCTGGTTGAGCTGGGTAAGAAAATGGATAACCTGTATGTTTTGGATGCCGATCTGGCAGGCGCCACCAAGACCGCGACCTTTAAAAAAGCGTTCCCGGAACGTCATATTGACTGCGGTATTGCGGAGAATAATATGGTGGGCGTTTCTGCAGGCTTGTCTACCACTGGCATTGTCCCCTTCTGCAGCACGTTTGCGATGTTCGCTGCTGGCCGTTCCTTTGACCAGATCCGTAACTCTATCGGCTATCCGCATTTGAATGTGAAGATCGGCGCTACCCATGCCGGCATTTCCGTAGGTGAGGACGGCGCTTCTCATCAGTGCAACGAGGATATTGCCCTGATGCGCACCATCCCCGGTATGGTTGTTTTGAATCCCAGCGATGATATCGAGGCTAAGGCTGCCGTATTTGCAGCAGCAGAATATGAAGGCCCTGTATATCTCCGGTTTGGCCGCCTGGCAGTGCCGGTAATTAACGACAAGCCGGATTACAAGTTTGAGATTGGCAAGGGCATTGTGCTGAGAGAAGGCACTGATGTAACCATAGCAGCTACCGGCCTGTGTGTTTCCGGCACCCTGGAAGCGGCAGAAAAGCTGGCAGCAGACGGCATTTCTGCTGAGGTTATCAACATTCACACCATTAAGCCTCTGGACAAGGAGCTGATCCTGGCATCCGCTAAGAAGACCGGCAGGGTCATCACAGCGGAGGAGCATTCTGTTATTGGCGGTCTGGGCGGCGCAGTTTGCGAGGCCCTTAGCGAGGCTTGCCCTACTCCTGTACTGCGCATCGGTGTACAGGACCGCTTTGGCGAGTCCGGCCCGGCAGTGAAGTTGCTGGAAAAATTCCAGCTGGACGGTGCGGGCATTTATGCCCAGGCAAAGGCTTGGCTGAAATAAGCGGAAAGGATTGAGAAAATAGAAAGGTTCTATGATTTTCTCAGCCAAACCAATCAGACAAAAAACAAATTCCCCTTATGTAGAAAAATAATACATAAGGGAAATTTTTTGTGTCGTTACAGGATTTGGTTGGATCACCGCATCTGCAGTTTTTTTGCTTACAAGAGTCCGCCTTGCATCCTTGTTCTTTAGCAGAAAAAGCGAGGAAGTCAGAATAGAACATGGCATGGATTATGTAAAATTTTCACAAAGAGGGGGGATGAATATTACATATTGCACAAAATTGTAAAAAAAGAAAAGACATCGATCTAATATTTCTATAGGAAAGAGGGATAACAGAAAATGAGAGAAGGGATTATGGAAGAGAACAGACAGCCAAAATCCAAAAATCGAAATGAGATCTTTCGGATCATTTATAGAAATCACCGGGTATCCAAGCAGTATATCATGTCCGAGTGCGGCCTGAGCCTGCCCACCATTGGCCAAAATCTCAAGGAGCTGATGGATATGGGGCTGGTACAGGAGGGAGGAACCTTCGAGTCTACCGGCGGCCGGAAAGCCAAGATCATCCAGTGCGTCGCCAACGCTCGGATGGCCATCGGGCTGGATATCACAGCGAATCATGTGTGCCTGGTACTGGTAAATTTGGATGTTCAGGTTGTTTCCAGTCTTCGGCTGCGTATCGAATTTCAGGATACTCAGGCGTATTATCGGCAGATCGCCGGTGAGTTGGAGCAGTTCATTGCCGCCAATGGGATTTCTGAGGAACAGCTGCTGGGCGTGGGAATTTCGCTGCCGGCGATTATATCGGCGGATCAGAAGACCGTCTCTTATGCCAAGATCATCCCGGCGCCCGAAGATTTTTATGAAAGGCTGCGGCCTTATATACCTTATCCGTTTTTACTGTATAACGATGCCAATTCTGCCGGCTTGGCAGAATATTGGAGCCGGTCGGACAAGGATAGAACCTTGGTTTATCTGTCCTTGAATAATAGTGTAGGCGGTGCGGTCATTTACGGAGGCAGAACCTATTTTGGAGAAAACCGCAGGGGCGCGGAATTCGGCCATATGACCATAAAGCCGGGTGGACGCCAGTGTTACTGCGGACGCTACGGCTGTGTGGATGCTTATTGCTCCGCCCGGCTGCTTTCTGATATGGCAGACGGGAGCTTGGAACTTTTTTTTCAGCGGACGAAAGCGGAACCCCGGTATAAGCAGATTTTTCAGGAATATCTTCACTATCTGTGTATTACCATTAACAACCTGCGGATGGCCTTTGACTGCAACGTGGTGCTGGGCGGCTATGTGGGACCGCATCTGCAGGAATATTTGCCAGAGGTTCAAGAGCAGGTCGCTCAGTATAACACCTTTGAAAGGGACGGCAGTTATGTGACCATCTGTGCTTATCGGACAGAGGCTTCCGCCGTAGGGGCGGCCCTTCACTATATTGATCAGTTTATTCAAAAAATCTGATTTTTTCTGTGTGAAAAAACGGACAGGCGGCCCAAAAAGCGACCCAGCTACAATGGATCATGGAAAAGAAAGCGAAAAATTTCTGTAAAAGGAAGAAAAAAGAGGATGGTCTGTTTTCTGCAAAAACGGCGCCGAATGCAGGACATCCACCTCTGAAATTTTGTTGTACGTTATTACTAGAATTAGGGGATCCATTTTAGGAAAATAAACAAAAACAGAGGAAATGCACAAAAAAAAAGAAAATATAACTGAAATAGCGTTGACATTGCATAAAAATATTGATATACTTTCTTATGATCTTATTAAAATTATTTATAAAAGTTAAAAAGAGAGAGGGGGACTGGAATGGACGAGATTAAATTAAGGGTCTCCAAAATCGAGAAGTCTTTTCCAGGCGTAAAAGCACTGGATAAGATTGATTTTGCGGTTCGAAAAGGAACTGTTCATGCGCTATGCGGAGAAAACGGCGCTGGTAAATCTACCTTGATGAAAATCATCAACGGTATTTATAAGCCGGATGCCGGCGAAATCTACATAGATGAAAAACCGGTTAAGATCAAAGATCCCATTCAGGCGCGGGAATTGGGCATTGCCATGATCGCTCAGGAATTGAATTACATACCTGAAATGAGCATCGAAGAAAACCTGTTTTTGGGCCGGCTGCCGGTGACCAAGCTGGGCAATGTGGATTGGAAGACCGTCCGCAAAAAGACCATTGAATTTTTGAAGCAGGAGGGTTTGCCTTATTCACCCACGCAGAAGCTGAAAACACTGACAGTATCCGATATTCAGATGCTGGAAATTATTAAGGCCATCTCCAATGATGCGGATATCGTGGTAATGGATGAGCCGACCTCGTCCATTTCCCAGAAGGAAGTAGAGCTGCTGTTTGAAAAGATTGCAGCCCTCAAGGCCAAGGGCGTCAGCATCATTTACATTTCTCACAAGATGGACGAAGTGTTCCAGATTGCAGACGACATCACCATTTTCCGGGACGGTGCCGTTGTGGGTTCCTACCGGGCATCCGAGCTGACCATTGATGACGTTATCGCCAAGATGGTAGGCCGTAAGATGCAAAACATCTATCCCAAGGAAGAAATTCTCCTGGGAGACACCATTTTGGAAGTTCAGGATCTGTACAGCGTAAATACCTTTAAGGATATCAGTTTCTATGTACGCCGGGGTGAGATCGTAGGCTTTGCCGGCCTGGTAGGCGCGGGACGAACCGAGGTTATGCGTGCCATGTTCGGCCTGGATCCTCTGACTTCTGGTAAGATCGTTTTGAAGGACAAAGAACTGCATGTGAAGAAACCTTCTGACTGCATCAAGGAAGGCATGGTTATGCTTTCCGAAGACAGAAAAAATTTTGGTATCATTCCCATTCGAAGCGTTATGGAAAATGCCAGCATCGCAAGTCTGGAAAAATTCATCTATAAAGGCTATACCCACGACAAGGAAGAACGGGCAATGGTGAAGAAATACTTTGATAAGATGTCCGTTAAAACACCGACCATGGAAACACCTATCCAGGCGCTTTCCGGTGGTAACCAGCAGAAGATCATGTTAGCCAAATGGATGCTGAGAGATCCGGACGTATTGATTTTGGACGAGCCGACCCGAGGCATTGATGTCGGCGCAAAATTTGAAATCTATAAGCTGATGACAGAACTGGCAAAGGAACAGAGAGGCGTCATTATGGTGTCTTCCGAACTGCCGGAGCTGATCGGTATGTGTGATCGAATCTATGTGATGTGTCAGGGTAAGATTGCAGGTGAGCTTCAGAGAGAGGATTTCTCTCAGGAAGCGATTATGACTTATGCAACCGGTACTCACCATGTCGCAGCGGAATAAGTTTGGAGGGCGAGAGAAAGAAATGAGTAAAACAAAAAATGGTAAATTAAATGCCATTATGGAGAAATACTCCATATTCCTGATTTTGATCATCATGATCGTCATTTGTACGGTTCTGAACAAAAACTTTTTGAGCAGCGGCAATATTATCAACGTTGCAAGACAGCTGGCAGTTAGCACCATCCTGGCTTACGGCGAAATGATTCTGATTATTGCCGGTATGCTGGACTTGTCTACAGGCTCTGTATTGGCTCTGTCCGGTGTCCTCTCTGTTAGCTACTACAAGAACCATATGGTGGCTGAGGGTTCCAACGCTGGCACTATGCTGGTGGCTTTGCTGATCGCGATTGTTGTAGCTGTAATCTGTAACCTGCTTAACGCTTTGATGGTTACAAACTTTAAAACCCCGCCCTTCATCGCAACCTTGGCGATGCAGATGGTAGCCCGTGGCTTGGCGCTGTACTATACGCAAGGCCAGAACGTGCTTCAGATTGGCAACTATACCTATTTGGGTCAGGGCAGCATCGGTGGCATTCCGATCCCAATTATCTTCCTGATCGTGATTTCCATTATTATTTGGTACATTATGCGCCATACTAGATTTGGCCGTTCTCTGTACGCCATCGGCGGCAACGAAGATGCGTCCATTGCATCCGGTATTAACGTAGCCCGTTCCAAGTACATAGCTTTCATCATCAACGGTATTTTGGTTGGTATCGCAGGCGTTCTGTTCATGTCCCGTGTAAACGCAGGTCTGCCCAACGGCGCTGTTGGTTACGAAATGGAAGGCTTGACGGCAGCCATTGTCGGCGGCACCAGCTTCTCTGGTGGTGTTGGTACCACATTGGGTACCCTGGCCGGATCTTTCATTATCGG
Source organism: uncultured Oscillospiraceae bacterium (assembly GCA_964605215.1). Taxonomy (GTDB): domain Bacteria; phylum Bacillota; class Clostridia; order Oscillospirales; family Butyricicoccaceae; genus CAZSBD01. The sequence goes on from CAZSBD010000022.1 coordinate 7,428, forward strand.
CTGTCTGAACAATATTATGCAGCTGAAGAGCGTAGACTCTTACATCCAGCAGGTTGTTAAGGGCGTTATCATCGCCGTTGCGGTAATCAGTGATATTCGCTCCAAGAACAAAAAGACCACCAAGGTCATCCTGGTAGAAGAAAAGAAGGACGAGAAACAATAGTATATTTAAAATGCGGCAAGCCGTATTTTAGATAAAAAAAGAAAAAGGAGACAAAAAATCATGAAAAAGAGAATGATCAGCGTACTGCTGGCATCCAGCATGGTGGCTGCTGTAGCCTTGACCGGTTGCGGTGGCACCGACACCACCACCACCTCCACCAACGAGAGCAGCGATGGCTACCGCGTAGCCTACATCGCAAGAGCACAGACAGACTCCTTTGCTGCTTGGCTGGCAAACGAGATGCAGACCGCAGCGGATGAGTACGACGACATCACCCTGGACGTATTTGACGGTCAGGCTGACGACGAGAAGGAAAACACCGCAATCGAGAACTGTATCACCGAGGGCTATGATGCCATCATCATCCAGCCCAACAACGGCGACGCTCAGCTGCCCTACGCACAGAAGGTTGTAGATTCCGGTATCATCTGTATCACCACCAACGCTGCGATTGACGGTGTTGAAGGCGGCTCCTCTGTTGACGCGAATCCCTATGAGCAGGCTAAGGTAAACTGTGTAGCAGCTCTGGAGCAGATTCCCCAGAATGCTAAGGTTGTTGTACTGCAGGGTCCTTCCGGCAACTACCACGCAGATCAGAGAAGAGAAGCTTGGCAGAAGGAATTCTTCGATAAGCGCCCCGACGTTGAGATCGTTGGCGAAGATATCGCAAACTGGAACAAGGACGAGGCTATGACTCTGATGGAGAACTGGGTAACCGCAAACGACCAGATCGATGCGATTATCTCCATGAACGACAACATGGCTGCTGGCGCTCTGGAAGCTGTTAAGGACAATCCGGATTACGCAAACGTTCTGGCATACGGCGTAGACGGTGTACCGGAAGGCTGTCTGCTGATTCAGGAAGGCAGAATGACTTCTACCTGCTTGCAGTCCGCGATTGATCTGGCTGAGGTAAACATGGAAACCGTTCACAAGCTGCTGACCGGTGAAGAGACTGAGATCCACGAAAGTATTGAAGCGCCTCTGGTAAATAAGGACAATGTGGAACAGTATATTGAAATGTATAAAGAAAGAGGCCTGATCTAAGTCAGAGGCTTCTGATATCTGATTAATATCTGATTATTAGTCAGGAGACGGGGTGTAGATTACGGTCTACACCCCGTTTTTCTGAAAAACAGGAAATGATGGAAAGGAAGCACGCAAGATGAAAAATAGAGCAGCTTATATGACAGAAATAGATCATATGGAAATCCGGGAAGTTCCGGTTCCGGAGCCTAAGGCAAAGGAAGTGCTGGTTCAGCTGGAATATGTAGGCATTTGCGGTTCTGATGTAGAGTATTTTCATCACGGCCGCTGCGGCAACTTTATTGTAGACGGTGACTTTATGCTGGGCCATGAGTGCGCCGGTACTGTGGTTAAGCTGGGCGAAGGCGTGACCGAGCTGAAGGTTGGCGACCGCGTCGCTTTGGAGCCGGGCATCACCTGCGGCCAGTGTGAATTCTGTAAGAGCGGCAAATATAACCTGTGCCCCGATGTACAGTTCCTGGCAACTCCGCCGGTACAGGGCTGCTATGAAAATTATATCGCTTTTCCGGAGAATATGTGCTTTAAGCTGCCGGACAACATGACCACCAAGGAAGGCGCTCTGGTAGAGCCTCTGTCCGTAGGTCTGCATGCGGCAAACCAGGGCAACGTACAGCTGGGCGATCAGGTGGTTATCCTGGGCGCGGGCTGCATCGGCCTGATGACCATGCTGGCGTGTAAGGCTCACGGCGCTACGGATATCACCGTCATTGACGTGATCCCCAAGCGTCTGGAATATGCCAAGAAGATGGGCGCGACCTGCGTCATCAACGGCAAGGACGTCGATGCCGTGGAGGAGATCGGTAAATTGACTAACGGCGCTGGTGTCGATAAGGTATTTGAAACGGCTGGCTCCCCTGTCACCATTGCACAGACCTCGGCTATGGTAAAGAACGGCGGCACCATTGTTTTGGTTGGCCTTTCCGCAAATCCGGAGCTGACCTATAACTTTGGTAATATTATGGCTAAGGAAGCACAGATCAAAACGGTATTCCGTTATCGCAACATCTATCCTCAGGCGATTGCAGCAATTTCTGGCGGTATGATCGACGTTGCGCCTATGGCAACTCACGAATTTGCTTTCGATGATATTCAGAAGGCTTTTGAGTGCGCGATCAACGATAAGGAAAACGTAGTAAAGGCTGTGATCAAGATCACAGAATAAGGCAAAAGACCAAGGGGAGGAATTGGATCCATGGAATATTTACTGGGAATTGATTTGGGGACATCCGGTACCAAAACCGTGCTGTTTGACACAAACGGCAAGGTGATTCGGGCAAAGACCGTAGAATATCCCCTGTATCAGGAACAAAACGGCTGGGCGGAACAGGACCCGCTGGATTGGTGGAAGGCTGTGGTAGAGGGCACCCGTTATGTGCTCCAGGACGTAGACGCGAAGGCAGTCAAGGGCGTGGGCCTGTCCGGACAGATGCACGGCCTAGTTATGCTGGATAAGGAGGGTCAGGTTCTGCGCCGCTCTATCATTTGGTGCGACCAGCGGACGGGCCGGGAGGTCGCGTGGATGAACGAAAAGATCGGCCAGGAAAAGCTGATCGCCATTACTACCAACCCGGCGCTGACCGGCTTCACGGCGGCGAAGATTCTGTGGGTCAAGAACAACCAGCCGGAGATTTATGAAAAATGCGCCCATATTCTGCTGCCCAAGGACTATATCCGTTATATGCTCACCGGCGAGTTTGCCACCGAGGTTTCCGATGCCTCCGGCATGCAGCTGATGGATGTACCCAACCGCTGCTGGTCCGATGAGATCCTCAGTCTGATGGATATTGATAAAAGCCTGCTGGGCAAGATGTACGAGTCTCAGGATGTGACTGGTCAGGTGCATGCCAAGGCAGCAGAGCTGACCGGTCTTGCCCAGGGCACCTTGGTTGCCGGCGGCGCCGGCGACAATCCGGCGGCAGCTGTAGGTACGGGCATTGTTAAGCAGGGCCGTGCTTTCACCACCATCGGCACCTCCGGCGTGGTTTATGCCGTGTCTGACAAGGTAGCCATCGATCCCAAGGGTCGGGTGCATACGCTGTGTGCTTCTGTGCCGGGCAAGTGGACTGTCATGAGCTGCACTCAGGCAGCCGGCCTTTCTCTCCAGTGGCTGCGCAATCAGGCCTGCGCGCCGGAAATGGAGCAGGCGGCAAAATTAGGCGTGGATCCTTATGTCATTATGGGCGAAGAAGCGGAAAAGATCCCGGTAGGCAGCGACGGACTTTTGTATCTGCCTTACCTGATGGGTGAGCGTTCTCCCCATCCGGATCCGGACTGCCGGGGGACCTTTTTTGGCCTGTCCGCCATGCACACCAGAGCCCATCTGATCCGGGCGGTGATGGAAGGCGTCGCTTTTTCCCAGTGCGAATGCGTGGATGTATTCCGGGAAATGGGCGTGCCTGTTGACGATATGATGATTTGCGGCGGCGGCGGACGCAGCCCCTTGTGGCGGCAGATGCTGGCGGATCTGTATAACTGTCCGGTCAGCACCATCCAGAGCGATGAAGGTCCGGCTTTGGGCGTTGCCATCCTGGCTGGTGCGGCTGCCGGTGTTTATGATTCTCTGGAGCAGGCTTGCGATCAGCTGATCGCCAAGAACAAGACCCAGATGCCGATTGTGGAAAACGGCAAGCAGTATCGGGAGTACTTCGAGCTGTATAAAGATTTATATGTAACTCTGCAGGATGATTTCCGCAAGCTGGCGCGGCTGACACAGAGATAAGAGGAGGAAGAGGATTGAAGCGGACGGCACTTTTACTGGTATGGAGCACTACCTTGCTGACCATCGCATGCCAGACCAATCTTTCGCAAAATTTAGGATATGTGATTCAGGCAATGGCAGGACAGGATATCGCAGCCCAGGGCGTTGTCATGAATGCGGCTATGGTGCGCAGCACCTGGCTGGCGGCGGCTGTGGCGGTCTTTAGCGTGATCCTGGCGGGAATTGCGATTTTTCCCATCCGGAAGGAAAACCAGACCCTGGAAAAGTGCTGGCGGCTTCTGCTGCCGGGCTATGTAGTATTTCCTGTGGCCTATGTGCTGGCTAAGATTTTCAGCGGCCAGGCAGCGGTTCAGGCTATCTGCGCTTTTCTGGTTTACGGCAGCGCAATCCTGGTGATCTGGTGGATGTTCCATGGTTTGGATGAATGGATCGCGGTTCAGCGTATTCCCGTTGAGCATGATCTCAAGCCATGCATCTACTTTTTCATCACCTATTTCTTCCTGCCGACCATTTATCCCTTTAATCAGTTTGGACAGTGGATTCAGTTGGCTTGTTCCCTGGCTATTTTCTACCGGATGTATTTTTTCTATCGTGCGGCCCGGATGAAGGAAAACAGTTCAGACAAGAAAAAGAAATCATAATCGCAAGGAAACAAAAACCCTCACAGCGGCGAGGGTTTTTGTTTTTTTGCATAGTTGACCCGGAAAAGGATATACTAAAATCAGAAATTAAAAATTCCACCAAAGCACAGGAATGAAAAAAATGGATTGACAAGAATCAAAAAGCATGGTAATCTATGAGTAGTTAGAAGGGGCTAACTGCCTTGGCGCATGCGCGCCCTTCTTTTTATTTAAGGATTAGAAAAAACTAACTGACAGGAGGCAGAACGATGAGTGTTGTCATCATTGGCGGCAATGACCGCATGCATCAGCTGTATCGGCAGACATGCAAAAGCTATGGCTGCAAAGCCAAGGTATTCACCCAGATGGAAAGTGACTTTAAGAAAAAAATCGGTTCACCGGATATGATGATTTTGTTTACCAACACCGTATCCCATAAGATGGTTTACAGCGCTTTAAGCGAGGCGAAGCGATGCCAGGCAAGAGTGGAGCGATGTCATAGCAGCAGTCTGAGCGCTCTGCATCAGATTTTGCAAAATTGTGTTGGGGAGGCCGGTAAATCATGAAAACCTTTGAAGCAATCTTGATTGAACAATGCGCGCCTGTGCTGGCGGGGATCAAAATGGCAGGATTGTTTCGTTATACCCTGGAGCCGGAGGAAAGCATCGGCAATTTGCTGACCCAGTGGAATCAGGTTTTCGCCCAGAAGGGTCTGCGCCTTACCTCTCTCAAGCAATGCCAGAAGCAGAAAATATATTTGATCTATGTATACCGTCCCCAGCAGCTGAAAAAACGGCTGGCGGACCGTCAGGTTCAGGCGTTTTTACAAGAGAACGGCTATGAGAGTGCAAATCATTATTTGGATTATTTGAAGCAGCTTACCTATCGGATGTGTCTGTATCCGGAGTTTCCTCATGAAATCGGTATCTTTTTGGGTTATCCCCTGGGGGATGTGCTGGGCTTTATGAACCTGGGCGGGGAGGCCTGTCTATGCTGCGGCACATGGAAGGTGTATGAAAACGTAGAAGAAGCTCAAAAAAGGTTTGCCCAATATAAAAAATGTACGCAGCTCTATCAAAAACTCTATGCCGGCGGCCGGCCTCTTTTGCGTATGACGGTGGCAGCTTAAAAAATTTTTCTGATTTCGGGAAATTTTGATTGACAGCAAGTTCAAGTTATGATATCCTAACTAAAGATAAGGTTAGCAAATGCTAACTTTTATTTGCGTGATCGGTTAGAATTTTCTAACCTGAAAGGAAGCGAGAATCATGATGCCATTGACGATGGTGGAGATTGGAGAAACGGTAACCATTTGCAAAATCACCGGTAAGGATGAAATACGGCAGCATTTGGCAGAGCTGGGCTTTGTGGTAGAAAGCAAGGTTACCGTGGTGCAGAAGCTGGCGGGCAATTTTATTTTACAGGTAAAAGACAGCCGGATCGCTTTGGATCAGACCATGGCGAACCGTATGCTGGTGCAATAAAGGAGGAAGAGGAATGAAGACACTGCGAGAGGTCAAGATTGGGGAAACTGTGACCGTATGTAAGGTTCACGGGACCGGTTCGGTGAAGCGTCGGATTATGGACATGGGCATTACCAAGGGCGCGGAAGTTTATGTTCGCAAGGTAGCGCCTCTGGGCGACCCTATCGAGCTGACGGTGCGAGGCTACGAGCTGAGTATCCGGAAAGCGGACGCGGAAATGATCGAGGTTTAGCAGCCCTGATTTTTTGACCGAAGGTTAGAAAGAGCGAATGAATAGAGAGGAGAAGAACGAGCCATATGGAACAAATCAAGATCGCGCTGGCGGGCAACCCCAACTGCGGCAAAACTACCTTGTTCAATGAATTGACAGGCAGCGCCCAGTATGTAGGTAACTGGCCGGGCGTAACGGTAGAAAAGAAGGAAGGCCGCCTGAAGGGCCATTCTGATGTCACGATCCAGGATCTGCCGGGTATTTACTCCTTGTCCCCTTATACTTTGGAGGAAGTGGTAGCCAGAGGTTATCTGGTACAGGAGCAGCCGGACGCTATCCTGAATATTCTGGATGGAACCAACCTGGAGCGTAACCTGTATCTGACAACACAGCTCATCGAGCTGGGCATTCCGGTAGTAGCAGCTGTCAACATGATGGATCTGGTGCGCAAGAATGGCGACGTAATCAATCTGGAAAAGCTGAGCCAGGAACTGGGCTGTCCCGTTGTGGAAATGAGCGCCCTGAAGGGTCAGGGCAGCCAGGAGGCTGCGGAAAAGGCTGTTGCTTTTGCAAAGACCAATCGGACTGGTGAACTGCCCCATGTGTTTACCGGCAGCGTAGAGCATGCCATCGCCCATATTGAAGAATCTATTCAGGGTAAAGTGGCTGATGAAAACCTGCGCTGGTATGCCATCAAGATCTTCGAACGGGACGAAAAGATTCTGGAGGAGCTGCAGCTGGATGACGAGCTGGTAAAGCACCTGGAAGAGCATATTCAGGACTGTGAGACGGAGCTGGACGATGACGCAGAGAGCATCATTACCAACCAGCGTTATGCCTATATTGCCAAGGTAATTGACGGCGCTGTCAAGAAGAAGAGAGAAAAGCACAGTCTGTCCACCTCGGATAAAATCGACCGGATTGTAACCAACCGGATTTTGGCTCTGCCCATTTTCGCTGTGATTATGATCGTGGTTTATTACATATCCATTACCACAGTGGGCGCTTTGGTGACAGACTGGACCAACGACACCCTGTTTGGTGAGATGATCTGCGGCAATTTGGGCGACTTTATGACAAACGCCGGCTGTGTAGACTGGCTGACCGGCCTGGTGGTGGACGGTATCGTCGGCGGTGTGGGTGCTGTTATCGGCTTCGTACCCCAGATGCTGATTCTGTTTTTAATGCTGTCCCTGCTGGAGGATGTGGGTTATATGGCTCGCGTTGCTTTCATTATGGACCGTATTTTCCGGAAGTTCGGCTTGTCCGGCAAGAGCTTTATCCCGATGCTGGT
>CAZSBD010000023.1:0-3283 GCA_964605215.1 uncultured Oscillospiraceae bacterium
ATGTAATCTCCCGCTTGATCGCTCTCGGGGAAATTACGCAGGGCAACCGCCTCCGGAGAGATGGGAGTGAGACCGGTAAGCGGCGCCACCGCTTCCGGTTCCCCCTCCGGCAGGAGCGTGGGCACGGCAGGCTGCTCCTCACACGCCAGATTTGAGCGAAAATAATAGGTTCCGTCTCCTTCCTCCGAGAGCGTAACTTCATACCACTGTGCGCTGCCCACATTGTTGTGATAGAGATGGATCAGCGTCTCGCCCGTCTCAGCCACCTCCATGACCCCACAGGAGAAGGACAGCTTGCCGCAGTAATTGGTGTCACCATGCGCCCAGTAGAAACAGGTTCCGTCCTCATTGGATGTGAACTGGTGCAGACCTTTTCTTTCGGTTTCGCTGACGGTGAGCCCCATATATTGCAGCAGCAGGTCATCCATTTCTTCCAGAGTTAGCTAATAGGCCGGGCAGGGCAGGGTTTCCGGATCGGCATCCAGATACTTGCGGATCTCATCGTTGCTTGGCGCGGAGCCGCACAGGTAAAACAGTTCAAGGAGGTCAATCTCTTCCGGCTCTTCGTACAGAATAGAGGGATTGGCAAACTGTGTGGGCATGATCTCCGATTCCCCGTTTCCAAAAAACTCCTCATTCCACCACTTGAGTTCCTCCCCGCTCAGAGAGACGACAGCGCTAAGCCCTTCTGAAACAGAGGAGCCATCCGCGTTTTGTTCCCCATTGCCTGCGGTAAACGTACACGCGGTCACGCTCACTGCCAAAAGAAGCACAGCCAAGAGCGCCGGGAGAACGCGCCTGGGGCGGTTTGCGATACGGCTGATCCGGTCTCTCAGCGCTTTTTTCCCGCCGGTCATGGTAGTGGCCGAAAGCAGCGGGTTCCCAAGCCGCCGTACCGTCACCAAAGACAGCAGCGTTTCCCCGTAGCGGATGCGCTCCCCTTCCCCAAGAATCCTCAAAACCGACTCATCGCAGGCCAGTTCACAGTCGACTCTGGCGCAGCGCGCCGCCGCCCAGACCAATGGGTCAAACCAGTAGACGACCAGGCAAACACCCTGCAACAGCCTCCACAGAGGATCGAGGCGACGGGCGTGGGTTTCTTCGTGACAAAGGACATGGCGCAGGGAACGCTCCGAGCGCAAGGCTCCCGGCGTCAGATAAATGGCGTTCCCAAAAAGGCAGGGGGATGGCAGAACACCATCGGGCACCGAATAGACCTTCCGCGATGTCAAATATGGCAACTCTCCCGTGAACAAGGTTCGATTCCGGCGGAGCTTTTGCCAAAAGCGAAGATTGCTGAAGAGAAAGAAAAGCGCGGCGGCTGCCTGCTCTACCGTCCGCTCCACTGTCTCTGCGGCATTCAGCAGGGAGAAATTCCATGCGGGAAGATTCACGGGGATCAGCAGACGGATCAGCACAAGGCTCCAGAGTGCGTACTGTATCATCGACCCTGCTCCGAAACACTCTGCGCAGCACGAAAAGAACTGCGATCAGCACCGATGATGTAATCAGAATCCTCGTCATTTCCCATGCGCCTCCTTCCTCGCCTTATCCAGGATAGATTGCATTTCGTCCATGTCCTCCTGGGTAAGCGCGTCCGCCTCTACCATGCTGTTGACCAGCAGACCCATATTCCCGCCGAAAACACGATCCAAAAAATGCCGTACTTCGGTCTGCACCGCTTCATTCTTTTCCCAAATCGGGTAGAACAGCTTGGATCTTCCGCCTTCTTCATGGCGAATCGCTCCCTTTTTCTCCATGCGGGTCAGGAAGGAGATCACAGTGTATTTCGTCCAGCCTGTCTTTTCCAGCATTTTTTCCGTCATCTGGGCAATGGTGAGAGGAGATTCCTCCCATAGAAGCTGCATCAGCTTCCATTCGTTGGGCGATAAATCCTGTTTCATACAACATACCTCCATAAGCAGTTGACATTTGATTACTATATCAGCAGTATAACGCATAGGTAATCAAATGTCAACCTCTTTTTCCTGGCCTCTGTCTGGCCGGTCATGCGGGTGGGGTTACAAAAAATATCCCGTCTGAATCTTGATTGAGATTCAGACGGGCTTTCGTATGCATCCCGGAACCGTCAGCTGACAGTTGATAAACGATTTCGTTCCTTGTCACTGTTAAGCCAGCCTTTTTATGATTTTAAACTTACAGCGTTGCCGCCATCACAGCCTTGATGGTATGCATCCGGTTTTCCGCTTCATCAAAAACAATGGACTGGGGGCCTTCAAACACCTCATCGGTGACCTCCATAGCGTCCCGCTTAAATTGCAAGCCCATCTGGTGGCCAATGGTAGTCTTGTGATCATGGAAAGCAGGCAAACAGTGCATAAATACCGCCTGGGACCCGGCGTTTTCCATAATCTCCTGGTTCACCTGATAATCGCTCAGATCCTTGATTCGCTCCTGCCAAACCTCTATCGGTTCGCCCATGGAAACCCAGACATCGGTATACAGCACATCCGCACCCTTGGTGGCAATCATCGGATCGTCAATAAACTGGAGTTTGGCGCCGCTTTCCTGTGCGATCTTTTCACACCTGTGGATGAGGGTGGGGAGGGGGAAATACTCCTTGGGGGAACAAGCGGTAAAGTTCATCCCCATCTTGGCGCAGCCCACCATCAAAGAGTTGCCCATGTTAAACCGAGCGTCTCCCATATATACAAAGTTGATCCCCTGAAGCTTGCCGAAATGCTCCTGAATGGTGAGGAAATCCGCCAAAATCTGCGTAGGATGAGACTCATCTGTCAAACCGTTCCACACAGGCACACCGGCGTATTTGGCCAGCTCCTCTACAATCTCCTGACGGTAGCCCCGGTATTCAATGCCGTCATACATCCGGCCCAGCACCCGGGCGGTATCCGCAATGGATTCCTTTTTACCGATCTGAGAACCGGAGGGGTCTAAGTAAGTGACCTGCATGCCCAGGTCATAGGCTGCCACTTCAAAGCTGCAGCGGGTTCGGGTGCTGGTCTTTTCAAAGATTAAGGCGATGTTTTTGCCCCGCATGGTATCATGGGGAATGCCTGCTTTTTTCTTGGCCTTCAGATCTGCCGCCAGGTCTAAAAGCCCCTGAATCTCTTCTGCGGACAGATCCATGACCTTAAGCAGATTTCTTCCTTTTAAGTCCATAATTTGTCTCCTTTGGTTTTATATTGTTCCTGATTCCTATTAGCGCACCTTATCTCATTGGTCTTAAGGTATGTGCTGTAATTTCCTCAGCCCCGCTGACGCATGGGGATTTCTGCCGAAAGCCTGCGGCTGCCGCCGCGCT
>CAZSBD010000023.1:3383-14107 GCA_964605215.1 uncultured Oscillospiraceae bacterium
CTCATTGGTCTTAAGGTATGTGCTGTAATTTCCCCAGCCCCGCTGACGCATGGGGATTTCTGCCGAAAGCCTGCGGCTGCCGCCGCGCTGCGTTCATTATAGCACATCTTATCTCATTGGTCTTAAGGTATGTGCTGTAATTTCCCCAGCCCCGCTGACGCATGGGGGTTTCTGCCGAAAGCCTGCGGCTGCCGCCGCGCTGCGTTCATTATAGCATGTTTTTCCTTTTTTCGAAATAGATATCCGCAAGGACAGCGCCTGATCCGTCCGCGGCCTGTCGGCCGTCACGGCTTCACGCTTTCTTTCAGCTTTTGGAATAGGCTATCGTAATCCGGCTGGCCTTTGCAAAGGCCTAATTCCTCCTGCAAATACCCTACGATGCCCAAACGGTACCGCCGCTTTTTCTCTTCCGTATTCAAATACCGGGCGCAGGCCCCGCAATACAGATCACTGCAGCCGGGATGGACGGAAAGCCAGTCTGTCCGGTTGGCAAATACAGCATAGCAACGGTACAGGCTCCAAACCGTATCCGCCAGCCACTGGGCCATAACCTCCCACAGCCGAATGGCTCGAGGCTCTCCACTGCGGGAAACAGCCTGAAGGAATTTATCCAGACAGTCTATTACCCTGTCATATTCCTCGTAATCCTTCGGCATATCCTCCAAAATGCTCATCATAAGCTCGCCATGGACGTTGCAGGCTATGGGATCCTCACTGATACATGCCACATCCATCAGCCAGCATGCCGCCTCAAACCGGGGTTCTTCCTCATGCAGCCCCAAAAGATAGCGCCGCTCCATATACCGGGCCTGATCCAGATTCCCCAACAGAAACTGGGCCAGATAAGCCGCTACCGGCCGGTACTTGCCGTCAAAGCCCTGATACAGGCTTTCCGCGAATTCTACATCCGCCCAAGTTCCCTGAGCAAAAAGCTGGAAAAAGGCGGGGCAGCCCTCTTCATACAGCCGTCCCATAAGGGCAAGATCGGGCCGCCAGCCTTTTTCCTCCGGATCGGACTCCATCACAGCATAAGCCACCGTTTTGGCCAAACAGTCCACCGCCTTCTCATCCAGCTCCAGCTTGCCCGGTACCTGGCCGATCTCTTCCAAAAAGCTTTGGCAGATCTCCATCTTCCGATAATCATAATCTGCTACCGAATCCCGATCCCGGTCATTAAGCCATCGGCGAGCAAAGGTCTGGAATTCTCCGCAGACAGCGTTTACCGTTGTCTCCCCTTGCTCCAACTTTTCCCAGCCTTGGCACAAAACCTCATAGGCTGCCTGCAAAGCGGCCTGCCGTAGCAAGGGATTCCCGGTCAAGCTATCCAAAAAGGCCGCGCCGGCCGGCATTTTGTCCATTTCCATCAGAAAATGATAAACCCGCCGCCGGTGATAGCCCATCGTATCTGCCTCCTGATGGGTCAGTACAGCGGTCATCAGCTGTCGGAGGAAGGGCCAGCCTGCCGGGGCATCCAGCACACATTCCGGATGCAGCAGCCAAAGTCCGCCGGGATCATAAGACTGACTGCCCGTTTCACAGAGATACTCTTCCGTCAGCTGCTTTACTGTTTCCTCTTGGGACAAAAGCAGCCGTCCCAAGCAGTGGGAAACGTCCCGATACTGTCCCTTGCCCCAGACGTAGTTCAAATGCAGCCCAATCTCACAAAAACGGCGCAACCCGCCGGGCCGCTGCCCGGCTATGGTCAATAAACAGCGGAAAAAGCACAAATGGCCCTGCTCCTGCATCAGCCGCAGCAGCATCCAGAAGCTGTCCTGTTCCTCCTCCCAGTCCTCGGGAATGGCGTCATACAAGCACTTTGCCAGCTCTTCCAAGGCGTCGTCCTTCATCTCCGCCAGCAGCTGAGGTACAGCCAGCAAGCTGCCCAGCAAAAATTCTGTACCCATATGACGGAACAGCCGTGTCCGGCCAAAGGCCGCAAACAGACTTTCCCCCTGTTCCAGCTTTTGTCCTGTCTGCTCCAAAATCTCTTCCATAGCCTTGCTCACTGCCGGCGCCGCCACATCCCGAATCAAAAGGCAAAACAGCACCTGTCCCGGCTCTTCCCAAGCCAGGCGGCATATACCGATACCCCCGATTTTGTCCAGACACACGGCTGCCAGTTCTTCCGCATGCTTTTCCGTAATTTTCAAACTGCCGGTGGCAAATTCCTGCCCAGGCAGCCCGGCCAAGTCCTTGGCCTTTTCCCGGAAGCTGTGCCGCAGATCCCAGCAATCCCAGCCCCACTGCCAGGATTGGGTATTCCGATCGTAAATGCCGGCGGGCAACACCTCCAGCATAGCGTAATGATCCCAGCCGGTCAGCTGCAGAGTGCCTTCCTCCTGATCCAGGATGTAGCGGCGGCACTGAGATAATTTATATTGCTGTTCCAGCGCTTTCTGCTTTTCCAAGAAACGCTGAACCTCTACTTTTTCTGTCATAATGACCTCCTCACCTGAAAGCCTATTGGTTTCCTTTTTATTATGACAGCCATACCATTCCAGAACAAGATGGAACCTCCCCAGAAAAACATGGTTTTTTTCGTCAAATTTGCTAGTTTTCTTGTTTTTAACTAAAATTTTCAGCACAATTTACACAGAACCGCAAATAAAAAGGCTCTCTATCTCCCTTTTCAGGAATGCAGAGAGCCAAACTGGCCTTTTATTTTTGCTCAGGAACCGGGATGCGGGAAATCTGATGAAGAGAGGCGAAGGCCGCCGCCAGATCTTCCCGGACAAGCTTGCTCTTTTTCTCATAAACAGACCGGTAATAAGCGGTGTTTTCCGGCCTGGGCTTATAAATCTGCTTGATTTCCAGGGTTTCTTCAAAGGCCGCCTTGAGATCGGGAATATCTCCCACAGCATAAGCCGCCGTCACCGCATCGGTGAGCACAGCCCCCTCCGCTGTCTTAAGAGTCACCACCTGGCTGCCCATCATATCCGCCTTGATCTGATTCCACAAGCCGGATTTGCTGCCGCCTTCTGTGACGGTGATCACATCCAGATTCAGCCCCGCCTTGCGGTAATTATCCGTGACAGAAATATAGTCATAGCCGATCGCTTCCAGCACCGCCCGCCACATGACTGCCTGATCCGTATCCATGGTCATATTCAAAAAGCAGCTGCTGGCCTGAGAAATCTCTCCAAAGCCGCCAGTGAGATAGGGCAGGAAGAGAACTCCGTTTGCTCCGGGGGCAATCTTTTCCGCCCGGGCTGTCAAGTCGTTGAAATAATCCGGGTCTTCCTCCTTGCGGCATACATTATCCTTAAACCAACGCAATGCCAGGCCGCCAGTGCGGATAAAGCCCCAGTAAAAATAGGTGTTTTCCATAGTGCCGCTGTTAAAGACCAGGTCATATTCCGGCCGGCTCAGTTCAGGCTTAATGCCGTCCACCGCCAGGCAGAACATCGCGCAGGTACCGGCTACATCCGCCGCCTTGTTTACTTGGGTCACGCCGCAGCCAATCATAGACTGCATGGTGTCTCCCGCCCCGGCACAGATAGGCAGCCCTGCTGGCAAGCCGGTCTCCTGGGCGTATTTTTCACACAAATGGCCGATAATATCCCAGGGCTTTACGATGCGAGGCAGGTAGTCTTGAGGCAGCTCCAAAATTTCCAGCTGCGCCGGGGACCACTTCTTTTCCATCACCTTGTAGCCCAGACCCCAGCCGGACATAGCTCCCCAGTCGATAAAAGCATCCTCTGCGGAAAGATTGGCCAGCCGGGACAGGATGTAAGGCGCATTATGCATAAACTTCTTTCCTTCCCGCTGAAAAGCCTGATCGTTTTTCATCAGCCACCGGGCAAACATAGCCGGGAACATACAGCTGGGCTGGGGATTGCCTGTCTCCTCCGCCCAAATGGAAAGATTTTGCGCCGCCAGAGCCGCTGCGTCCTCCTTGGTTCGGGAGTCCAGATAATTGATGTAAGGGGTGATGGCCTGTCCTGCCTGATTCACGCCTACAATACCCTCGATCACGCCGTCTCCGCAGATGGCCCGGATGCCGTTTATATCCAGCCCTTTTTTCTCCATCTGCATAACGCAGTTTTTCATACCCGTCAACGCGGCTTCCAGATATTGATCCGCATCCATTTCCACCCAGCCGGGCTGGGGATAGGTCAGCATGGTGGCGTTGCTGTCCTGGGCCACGCAGGTTTTGTTTGCATCGTAAACCGCCACCTTGACACTCTGAGTCCCAGCGTCAAAACCAAGATAATATCGTTCCATAAAGCTCCTCTTTTCTCCTTATGTCTCCGTTTCATCCGCTTCCCGGCCTACCGCTTTTCGGATCAGCAGCAGCACTGCCGCCAGCAAGACTGCCGTCACCGCCAAAGAGATCAGCGGACTGCGGACAAAGCCCGCCACGATAAAGCCTACGCTGGCCACCGCACCGCATGTCAGGGCATAGGGCAGCTGGGTGGATACATGGTTGACATGGGCGCAGTGAGCGCCGGCAGAAGCCATAATGGTGGTGTCGGAAATGGGGGAGCAGTGGTCACCGGCTACCGAGCCGGCCAGGCAGGCCGCAATGGAAATGGCCAGCATTTCTCCAGACGGGAACACGTTGCACACAATGGGGATCAGGATGCCAAATGTACCCCAGGAGGTACCGGTGGCAAAGGCCAGACCCATCGCTACCCAGAAAATAATAAAGGGCAGGAACGCCTGGGCGCTTTGGGCGGAGCCATTGACCAGATCCGCTACAAAGTATTTGCCGCCTAACAGGCCGGTCATACCGGACAAAGTCCATGCCATGGTCAAAATCAAAATCGGCGCCACCATGGCCTTAAAGCCTTCCGGAATACATGCGGTAAAATCGTGGAATTCCATCACATTCCGGAACATGTAAAAGAAGAAGGTGAAAAGCAGCGTGATGACAGAACCGATTACCAGACCTACAGAAGCATCTGAATTTGCAAACGCTGTAATAAAGCCTTCTCCGTCAAAGAAACCGCCGGTATAAATCATACCGATGATACAGCTAATAATCAGCACCACCACCGGCAGCACCAGATCAATCACCTTACCCTTGGGTGTCACGGGTTCTTCATCTGCATCCCCATAGGGACGGGCTTCGGTCGTAAACAAGTCCCCCTTCAAGGCGTTGTCCTCATGGAGCCGCATAGAGCCGAAATCTGTCCGGGTTATCACCAGGAAGAGAATCATCAGCAGGGTGCCCAAGGCGTAATAGTTATAAGGAATGGTCTTTAAAAACATGGTGAAGCCATTGATGCCGGAATCATCGGGCACAGAAGAGGTCACCGCCGCCGCCCAGGAGCTAATGGGGGCAATGATACACACCGGCGCCGCTGTTGCGTCAATGATATAAGCCAGCTTGGCGCGGGATACATGGTGACGGTCAGTCACCGGCCGCATCACACTGCCCACAGTCAAACAGTTAAAATAATCATCCACAAAGATCAGAACACCCAGCACCATCGTCGCCAGCTGGGCGCCGATACGGGTCTTGATATGGGTGGAGGCCCACTCACCAAAGGCCGCCGAACCGCCTACCTGATTCATCAGGGCCACCATAATACCCAGGATTACCAGGAAGATCAAAATACCTACGTTCCAGCTGTCCGCCAGCTTGTAGACCATACCGCCTTCCTCATTGAAGAAGATGGTCTGCATGGTCAGCTCCAGATTGCCGTTTGCGTACAGCAGGCCGCCAATTATAATGCCGGCAAAGAGAGAGGAATACACCTCTTTGGTAATCAGCGCCAGCACAATGGCGATCACCGGCGGCAGCAAAGACCACATGGTGGAATAGACCGCAGGCTGATAGCTTTCCGGATCTCCGATCTGACCAGGGGTACGAAAAGACACGCCGATTAAAACGGCAATAACGATCAGCATCAGGATCAGGAATAAATTTCTTTTTCTCAAAACATTCTCCTCTTTTCTCATAAATAAAAAGAAAGAGCGCAAGCCCTTCGGCCTCCGCTCCCACACGGATCAACAGCCTTTCCCAGGTTTCCCTGTCACCCGCAAGCCTTTGATACGCGACAGCAACTCCCCGGTTAAATTTCCGATGATTTTCCGTTTTTTCTTTATCCTGTTTTATCATAGCACCCCTTTTTTGCGCCGTCAATCAAAAAAGCCCTATTTTTTTGTATTTTTTGGAAACCTCTTGTGTTTTTTTGATATTTTTCCCTGATTTTGGTTTTTTTGTGAAAAATTCCCTTTTTTGGCATGCGGTGGCCTTTTTTTATCTTCTGTGATATAATAACAAGGTTCGTATAAAAGGAGTGCTGAAACAATGAAAAAATGGTATGGAAACATCTGCTTGCTCACTACGGCCATCATCTGGGGCTTTGCCTTTGTGGCTCAAAGCGTAGGCATGAAATATGTAGGGCCGTTCACCTTTCTGGCCTCCCGGTCCTTCATCGGCGCCGCCACCTTGCTGCCGCTCATTCTGTGGAACCGGCGCCGGAGGCAGCTCACAGCGGCGGCACAGGCGCAAACCTCCGCAGGCAGCCGCCGCTTGCTGCTTCTGGGCGGCCTGTGCTGCGGCGTGGTCTTATGCGTGTCCTCTTCTTTTCAGCAGATCGGCCTGCAATATACCACCGTGGGCAAAGCTGGCTTTATCACCTCCATGTATGTGCTGTTTGTTCCCCTGTTGGGACTGTTTCTCCGGCAGCGCATTCCTGCTAAAATCTGGATGTGTGTAGCTTTGGCTGCCGTGGGCTTGTATCTTTTAAGTATGCAGGGCAGCTTTTCCCTGTCCCGGGGCGACGCTTTGTGCGCTCTGTGCGCCCTGTGCTTTGCCGTTCATATTCTGGTCGTGGATCACTTCTCCCCCAAGCTGGACGGCGTTGTCCTGTCTGCCATTCAATTTTTAATCTGCGGCACTCTGGCTAGCATCCCTATGCTGATTTTGGAAAAGCCTACCCTGTCCGTTGTCCTGAGCGCCGCCGGCCCCATTCTCTATGCCGGTATGTTATCCTCTGGTTGCGGCTACACCCTGCAGATCATCGGCCAGCGTTATGCGGAGCCTGCCACGGCAACCCTGCTGATGTGCCTGGAATCTGTCTTCTCTATGGTAGGCGGCGTGCTGCTTTTGCACCAGATTCCCACCTCACGGGAGCTGTCCGGCGCAGCCCTGATGTTCCTGGCTGTTGTCCTGGCTCAAATCCCTTTGGGGCAAAAGAAAAAACAAGCTCTTAAACCATAAGCTTTCCATTCCGACACAAAAAATCCGCCGAATGCTTTCAGCGGATTTTTGTATTCTCCTTACAGGGTATCCCGGATGGCTTCCACCAGCTCCATTTCGCTATTATCCAGGGACAATCTAGTCTGTCCCTTCAGCTGCCAGCCCTTTTCTGTTCGGTTCACAGTACCAAATACCAGGGCACAGTAGTGGGACGCCCCTTCGGTAAACAGCTTATCTTCCCGCAGATAGGTCTTTTCCAAATGGTCACCCCGAACCTGCAAAAAGATATTCCGTACATGGCCAAACCGATGCCCCAAAGCCTTTCCATGATAGATGGTGAGCATGAGCGTTATTTTGCTGGCCTCCGGCGGCAGTTCATCCAGATCCATAAAGATCATCTCATTAACACCGTCCCCATGGCCGGTTCGATTGTCACCCTTATAAACCAAAGCTCTGCCTTTATCGTATTTATGTCCGAAGAAAATCAATTCAGGCCGTCTGCCATCGGTATAGCTGATGACAGCGGAAAGATTCAGGTCATAAGCCTGATGGGAAAGGCCGTGCATCATAGATTCGATCTTGCCCTTGAGCGGCTGATGCTTTTTAGCATCCCAACCAACTTCCACCCGCAGTTTATTTTCCGGCAAATCCAACTTTAAATCATTATCTAAAATCAAAAGGTCTTCCATAAAAAATCCTCCTTTTCCCAAATGCTATGGCCACTCTCTGTATTCTACTCTTTTTTTATTATAACATAATTTTGGGGGAACGCCTATGATTTTCATGCAGGCTATCCAAAACTTCTGTCAGGTTTTGTGTTTTTTCAAACTGTTCCAGAATAAAATCCATAAAGTACCGGCTGGCAATGGGCAGAGCCTTTTTGTGTTTCCATGCCAGCGCGATGGTTCGCTTGACGGGGGGATAGACAGGTCTTGTGACAAAGCCATGACCCTCTTTATCCAGCACCAAATTATATAAGATGGAAACGCCCAGCCCCTGCTCCACCATAGACATAATGGTGTAGTCATCCACCACCTTATATTGGACATTGGGCTGCAGGCCCCGCTGCCGAAAGGAGTTTAATGGCACACTGAGTTCTCCCTCGTCCAGCAGGATATAAGGCTCGGCGCAAAGCTCTTCCAGGGTGACCTGTTCCTTGCGGGCCAGCGGATGACCCGGCGGCAGCAAAGCCTGCATAGCATCCTGATATAAGGGGGCAGTCTCCAGTCCGCTGACAGCATCCGGGTTCAAAAAGCCGAAATCCACGCTGCCTTCCCGAATCCACTGGCCGATGTTGGTATATTCCCCTTGCTGCAGCACAAATCGGACAGAGGGATACCGCATTTTAAAAGCCTTCATCCACTGGGGCAGCCAGCCGCGGCTGACGCTGGTAAACGTGCCGATTCGGATCACACCGCTCTGCAGCCCCTGCATCTGCTGCCGCTTCCTTTCCAGTTCCCGGTGAGTGTGACAAACGGCCCGCAAATAAGGCAGATATTCCTCCCCGTCCGCTGTCAGCTGCACCCCGCTTTTTGAGCGGAGCAGCAAGGTGGTGGAAAGCTCCTCCTCCAGGGTATGCACCATCTGGCTGATGGCGGACTGGGTGTAATTCAGCTCCTGAGCCGCCCGGGTAAAGCTGCCCATTTCCAGGATCTTCATAAAAACTTCATATCGGGTCACCGTCTCACCTCTTTTATTAGTATTCCTAATGTAATTATTATAAACATTCGTTTTACTAATTACAAGCTTTGTCGTAAACTAATTATAAAAGATAAGAGAATTTGGAGAAAAATAACTTGATACTATCCACTCGTTCCCAATGGTTCCGCAAGGGGCTGCGGGATGGCATTCCCATCGCCTTAGGCTATTTTGCCGTGGCTTTTACTTTGGGTATCGCCGCCAAGCGGGCCGGTATGTCTGCGGGACAGGCCACCCTGGCCAGCGCTCTGTGCAACGCCTCCGCTGGTGAATTTGTAGGCTTTACCCTCATCGCCGCTGGCGCCAGCTATGCTGAGCTTGCCCTGATGGAACTGGTGGCAAACGCCCGTTATCTGCTCATGTCCTGCGCTCTGAGCCAAAAACTGGATGCTTCTGTCTCCTTGCCGCAGCGGCTGCTTCTGGGCTTTTATGTCACCGATGAGCTATTCGGCATTTCCATATCCGTTCCCGACAAGCTGAATCCTTTTTATACCTTCGGCGCCATTATCGTGGCCGCCCCCGGCTGGGCCTCCGGCACCTTTCTGGGTGTCCTTTTAGGCAATATCCTGCCCGGCAACGTGGTCAGCGCCTTAAGCGTAGGCCTGTACGGTATGTTTTTGGCCATCATCATCCCGCCCTGCCGCAAAAGCCGGCTTTTAACCGGGCTCATCACCCTTTCTATGGCAGCCAGCTTTGCTGTCTCTCGGATTGCGTTCTTTGACCGTTTATCCTCGGGCACCAAGATCATTTTACTGACGGTTTTGCTGTCCGGCGGCGCAGCGGTTCTCTTCCCCATCGGTAAGGAAGATCCTTCTGAAAAGGAGGCGTCCTATGACCCATAGCATTTATCTGTATCTGGCAGTTATGGCAGGCGTGACCTACGCCGTCCGCGTTCTGCCTCTCACCCTAATCCGACGGGAAATCACCAATCCCTTGATTCGTTCTTTTCTATATTACGTCCCCTATGTCACCTTAGCGGTGATGACCTTCCCCGCTATCATGGAATCTACCCACTCTCCTTTGGCGGGCTTGGCGGCGATGATTGCCGGCATCGTCCTGGCGTGGCTGGGCCGCAATCTGTTTCAGGTGGCAGTCAGCGCATGCGTTGTGGTTTTTGTACTGGAGTATTTCCTGTACTAGCCCTGTTTTCCGCAGATTCCCGGCTTCGGCAGGTGAATCATAAATAAACCAAAAGTCCCCCACTTTTGGTCTCCTTTCTTTGCTTCTTCAAGCACAAAACGCCGCAGGAAAACCTGCGGCGTTTTGCCTGTCAAAAGACCCCGAAGGAGTCTTCAGCCTGGCGATAAAGTCTTTTGCGCGAAGCGCTTTATTGGGTATCCAAAAAAGCCATGGCGTGTACGTAACTTTTTTGTCAATATCCATACCTCTTCCTGTAAAATACCAGACATCCCGCAGAGAGGACAGCGGCCAGCAGCTCCGCTGCGGGAATGGCCAGCCAAATGCCGTTGATTCCCCATATCCGGGGCAAAAGCAGAATAGCCGCCACAATAAACACCAGGCTGCGCAAAAAGGATAAAACAGCCGACACCTTGCCGTTTGACAGAGCGGTAAAAAAGCCGGAAGCAAAAATATTAAAGCCCATAAACAGAAAGCCAATGGCAAACAGCTCCATGCCATGGGCAGCCAAATCAAAAACCGAACTGCCCCGCTGGGCAAAGATCTCCACTACAAAATCCCCCAGCAAAAGAGAAGCGGCAAAGGCCGCTGCCGAGCCGGCAGCCACAAAAATCAGGCTCAGGCGATATAGCTTTTTCAGCTGGAGCCGATTTTCCGCCCCGTAATTGAAGCTGATTAACGGAGCCGCGCCGGAGGTATATCCAAAAAACACGGCAGTAAACAAAAACTGGGCGTA
>CAZSBD010000024.1:0-13517 GCA_964605215.1 uncultured Oscillospiraceae bacterium
GTGTCGTACAGCTTCTGAGTCAGCTCGCCAATTTCACCGTTATTGATGATTGCTACCTGATCCTCATATCGCAGCTCGCCAACCGGGGAGATCACAGCGGCGGTGCCGGTGCCGAATACCTCCTCCAGCTTGCCGTTCTTGGAAGCTTCCATAATGGTTTCAATGGCCAAACGATCCTCAGATACCGGAATGCCCCACTTCTTCAGCAGGTCAATGCAGGAAGCACGGGTAACGCCTGGCAGAACGGTGCCAACGGTGGGAGCGGTGTAAACGGTACCATCAATCTTAAAGAAGCAGTTCATAGAGCCAACTTCCTCTACATAGGTGTGGGATACACCGTCCAGCCACAGGGTCTGCTCATAGCCCAGATCATGCGCCTTAACCTGAGAGATCAGGGAAGCCGCATAGTTGCCACCGCATTTGGTAAAGCCGGTGCCGCCAGGGCATGCACGGGTGTACTCATCCTCAACAAAAATCTTAACCGGATTGATACCGGTGGAATAATAAGCGCCAACAGGAGAACAGATGATAATAAACTGGTGAGTCTTAGAGGTGCGAACGCCCAGATGAGGCTCCGTTGCAATGACAAAGGGACGGATATACAGGGAGGTACCTTCCTGTGTGGGAACCCAATCCTTATCCACTTCTACCAGAGCTTTCACTGCCTGGATGAAATCTTCAACGGGCAAAGTCGGCAGGCACATACGCTTATTGGTGTTCATCATACGCTGCGCATTCTTGTCAGGGCGGAACAGCTGGATCTCACCCTTGGGGGTGTAATAAGCCTTCAAGCCTTCAAAGGATTCCATCGCGTAATGGAGAACCATAGCGCCGGGATCCAGTACGATAGGCGCATAGGGAACGATCCGTGCGTCATGCCATCCCACACCCTCGGTATGGTCGATGATCAGCATATGATCTGTATAGTAGACGCCAAATGCCAAGTTGTTCTGATCCGGCTTAGGCTTCTTGTTGGTGGTAAGATTTACTTTAATGTCCAGCATAATTATTCACTCTTTCCTGTAAAAATTTAAAGAATCACTTCTAACTTTTATTTTATAAAATTTCCATTCTATTTTCAAGTAGAGACAGCTATTTTTTCAAAAAGAATTGAGATTTTTGCAATTTTTCCTTTGCTATCCTGCTTAAAAAGAAGATCCCTCGCAAAGGAAAGCGGATTTCCCTGTTTTTTTGCCATATGCGTCTTGGCTGGATCTCACCGGGGATAACGGTCTCTTTCGGCCTCATCGTTGCAAATCTGTTCTCCCTATGATACAATAATTAAAATTCCCTTTTGCAATTTGGAGAAAGGAGCCTGCTTTGAAACGTCGTATCACCGCTCTTTTATGTCTGCTCATCCTGACCTTCAGCCTTTGCTGCGGCATCTCTGCCACAAGTGACAGCAGTATTGTCCTGACGGCTGTCAATGACAGCCTGCTGGCTCTTTCCACCAATACCATGCCGGTACAGCGCAACAATGCATGGTATGTACCCTATACAGTCTTTGCTGACGGCAGCACCACCCGCAGCGCTTTGGGACTGATTGCGGCTTACAACGCTTCCCAGCAAATCATGCTGGTTTATGACACAAATGGTCGCAGCCTGAATTTTCAGATTTCTGTCGGCTTTGTGACCGATGAAAACGGTACCTACTATTCCCAGCCGGCTTATCTGATTAACAACACCGTCTATCTGCCGGTGAGAACCATCTGCAATAAATTTGAACTGAGCTACTCTTATATTTCCAGCACGTATAACTACCTGCGTATCATTAGCTCCGCTAAAATATCAGACAACCTATTTGATGCCGCCGCCCAGGAACTGGCGGGAAAAATGATAAACACCTACAAAAAGCAGCTGCAATCTTCCTCTAATTCCAGCAGTTCTTCTTCCAGCGCCAATCGGGTACCGGTAACGCTCCCTGCCTACAATGCGCCCGCCAATTCAACGGAGACGCCGCAGACCGTGGATAAGAATCCCGCTTCTCTCACCCTTTTGATCTGCGGATATCCCGGCTACGCCGCCTCCTCTATGGTGGATACTTTAGATCAGGCTAACTTAAACGGCAATTTCTTTGTAGATGGCTCCGCCATTTTGGTGGAGGATGAGCGAATCCGAAAAATGCTGGCCAGCGGCCACACCATTGGCTTGGATATTCCACAATCTGCCCTGACTGACAGCCAAACCCTAACGGATTATCTGGCGCAGGCCAATGAGGATCTGTTCCTGGCCACTGGAACTACCACTCGTTTATGCCATGTAGACGGCGGCAGCCGGGGCAAACTGACTGCCAATCAACTGACCGCCCTATCTGACCGGGGATATCGTCTGTGGGATGACACAGGAGCCGCCACTGGCAGCGGCAGCCAGGCTTTGGCTCAGAGCGCTTTATCCATCATCCATTCTTCTGAAGCCGCCTGCGTACTCAATTTGGGTATGACCCGGACGGCCAGCCAGGCTCTGCAAACCTTGGCATCCGATATCCAGGCCAATCATATTTCTACCTTATCCCTGTCTGAATCGGATACGCCGGTCAACGATTACAATTATACGAAATAATCCGAAACATTACAGTTTTTTCACAAGAGGAAACCCCAGCTGCTTTTCCGCAGCTGGGGCCTTTATTTTTCCTTCATTTTCGGTATCCAGTTTTTCTGTTCCGGTGTCATGCACCGGCTTTTTAAATAGCCGTAAACCACAAAAACAAAAATCAGCGCGCCCCCGCTGCAGGCCAGTAAGTCCTTCATGGTATCCAGCAATCCAATATCCAAAAAACCGCCCTGAATGGTCCAGGCCGTCAGCTTCCCATCGCTGTAGCCGGTAATAACGGTTTTTTGGATATCCGTCATTTTCGTGACACTGCCTGTATCTCCGGTAAACCAGATTGTGGACAGCTTTTGACGCAGGATATCCTTCTGCATATCCGCCCCCAGCCATAAGTCGCAAAGGAACTCTACAAACTCCCACATCAGCCCCGCTGTCATAGAAAAACAGAACACACACAGGGCAATGCACTTGGGCGAGGCGAAAAAGCGGAACGCCGGATTATGATTTAACACATCCAGCAGCACCAGGCCAATGGCCGCCGTGATAAAGCCGTCTACCCCGTGGAGAACGGTATCCCAATGGGGATAGGCCAGGTAAAACTGCTGCACCTCCCCCAGCACAGCGGAGGCAAAGACAGACAAAGACAGCATGGCCGCCAGCGGCCCGGGTAGCTGAGCTTTCATGGATTTTTCCAGGATTGCCGGTGTAAAAAACAGTGCCAAGGACACACCGCACAAAATGGCATGGCCCACATCTCCTGCCAGAATCTGCCGGACAAAAATCACTGCCACCATGGCTGCCAGCACGCTGTAAAACATCACGGATGAAACTTTGGGTTTTTTCAATCCCCCGCCTCCCTTCTCACCTTATTGTGTGCGAAAGCCGGGAAACCATTCATTTTTATAGGATTTTCCTTCCTATGTCCGTCCCAACAGATGATTGACATCTCTTCTGCGGGTTCTCTCGAATATAGACTTCCAGAATCTCCGCCGCCTGGCGCACCAGCTCACCGCAGGGCCGTTTGGCGTAATAAGCCGCCGTCCGCCTTTCCGGCGTAGGAGCTTCCCGCTTTTCCATCAGTCCTAAAAGCTCCCGGCAGATAATGGAACCGTTTTCCTTCTCAAAGGCTGCCGCCAAAGTCTGAACCCGGCTGTACAGCTCTTTTTTCTCCTCAAAAGCCTTGGGATCCTCATAGCCGTATAAAGCGCCGACTACAAAAAACATTCCGCTGACTGCGCCGCAGACCTCCCGCAGACGGCCCATACCACCGCCAAAGGCAGAGATCAGCCGAAATACCGCTTCCGGCTCCATCCCCATTTCTCCGGCAAAAGCCCCGGCTACCGACTGGGCGCAGTTGTAGCCTTCCTCAAAATAAGCCTTAGCCCGTTCTCCTTTTTTGTCCATTTGATCCCATCCTTTCTTCTTAAGAAAAATTCAGGATTTGTAACCATATTGTTTGTTTTTATCCAACTAAATTGTGTTATACTCAAATTAACAAGCAACATATTTCTTTTCAAACAGAAAGGGTGCTTTATGAAAAAAACAAACTGTTATCCAAAACCGCCGCCCTACTTCCAAAGTCATTTCTGTATATGTAGGTGCTGTCTCCTTTGTGCAGCCCCCTCCGTGCGCAGCCAGCGGGTGCTGGTTCCCCTGCGGGGTATTTGTGAAGCTCTGGGCGCCCGGGTAGAATGAGGGACCATTTTGATGCAGAAGGCTATCCGGCTATAACTCGCTGGCTTAATCCATAGATTCAAAATTTGCCAAAGGGTCTGTCTTGCGCAGGCCTTTTTTCTATCTTGACGACAGCAAAAATTCCCGGTATCCTAAAACAAACGACGAAAGCGAGGAGATTTTATGCATTCTTTCACCTTTTATAATCCAGTTCGCATCCACTTCGGCGAAAATGCCATTGCCAATCTGCCCGAAGAACTGAGCCATTACGGCCCTCGGGTCCTGCTGACTTATGGCGGCGGCAGCATCCGAAAAAACGGCATTTATGCCGCTGTGAAAGACGCCCTGAAGGCAGCAGACAAAACGGTTTACGAGCTGTCCGGCATTATGCCCAACCCCCGAACGGAAAAGGTCTACGAAGGCATTGATCTTTGCCGCCGGTACCAGATTGATTTTATCCTGGCTGTAGGCGGCGGCAGCGTGCTGGACTGCTCCAAATTCATTGCCGCCGGCGCCAAGCTTACCACCGATTTTTGGCAGACCCTGTTTATAGACCGGCAGCCTTTAACCCAAGCCCTGCCCCTGGGTGCTGTTTTGACTATGGCCGCCACTGGCAGTGAAATGAATGATGGCGGCGTGATTACCAACTGGCAGGCCCAGCAGAAGTTTTCCTACGAAAGCCCGGTTCTTTATCCGAAATTTTCAATTCTGGACCCGACATACACCTATTCTATGCCGAAAAAGCAGATGATCTATGGCTGTGTAGATATCTTTTCCCACATTTTGGAGACCTATTTTTCCGCACCGGATACCTCCAATGTCAGTGACGATCTGGCAGAAGCTCTGCTGCGCAATCTAATCGAAAACACAGCAGTCGCTCTGAAAAATCCCACAGATTACACCGCCCGGGCGAACATTATGTGGGACAGCTCCCTGGCCATCAACGGTCTTTTGCATTTAGGCAAGACCCAAGACTGGATGGGACATCAAATCGAGCATGCCCTGTCTGCCTTTTACGATATTCCCCATGGAGCGGGGCTGGCCATTGTGCATCCTATATACCTGCTGTATATCTGTGAAAAGCATCCGGCTAAATTTGCCCGTTTCGCCCGGCATATCTGGCATCTGGAGGGAGCGGATGACACCCAACTGGCTCGGGCGGGCATTCTGCGCACCCGGGCATATTTTCAGGAGATCGGCGCGCCTGTCACTCTGGGTGAGGTGGGCATCCCGGCCCAGGCCATTGACCAAATCGCGGAAAAGGTCTATCCCTTTCCCACAAGCTACGCGGATTTAAACACGGAGGATATAAAGGCCATTCTGCGCCAGTGTTTATAACGCCCATTCCTTCAGGCAGCTCAGCCGTGCCAGAGCCTCATCCAGGGTTTCCTTGCTGCGGGCAAAGTGAAGGCGGATCAGATGATTCACCGGCTCCCGGAAAAAACTGGAGCCAGGCACCGCTGCCACACCAATTTCCTTAATCATCCACTCACAAAACTGCAAATCTGTCCATCCGGAAAATTTCGGCTTTGCCAAAAATTCTGAAATATCCACCAGCACAAAATAAGTACCCTGAGGCATATTATGCCGCAGACCGATTTTGTCCAGGCCGCCGCAGAAATATTCCCGCCGCCTGGTGTAATCTGCCAGCAGCTGATCATAATAGCTCTGGGGGAAGTTCAGCCCGGTAATGGCTGCCTCCTGCAAAGGCGCCGGCGCACCGACGGTGAGAAAATCATGAACCTTTTTGGCGCTTTCAATCACTTTTTCCGGGCCGCACAGCCAACCCAGCCGCCAGCCGGTAATGGAATAGGTCTTGGAAAGAGAATTGCATGTAATGGTTCGCTCCCACATCCCTGGCAAGGAAGCCATACAGATATGCTGATTGGGCGCATAGACCATATGCTCGTACACCTCGTCTGTAATGACAAAGGCATCATATTTCTTGGCCAGTTCCCCAATGGTCATCAGTTCCTCCCGGGTAAATACCTTGCCGCATGGATTGGAGGGGTTGCAAACAATCATGGCCTTGGCGCCCTGTCGGAAAGCATTTTCAATATCCGCCGGGTCAAACCGGAAGTCCGGCGGGGTCAAGGGGATAAAAATAGGATCTGCTCCAGACAAAATGGCGTCCGCTCCGTAATTTTCGTAAAAGGGTGAGAAAACCGCCATTTTATCGCCTGGATTGCACACGGTCATTACAGCGCTCATCATGGCCTCTGTGCCGCCGCAGGTGATAAGCAGCTCAGTTTCCGGGTTGGGCCGCCGGCCAAAGCGGGGAGTTGTCTTATTGGCAAGGGCCTCTCGGAAATTGGGCGCGCCAAAGGTGACCGAATACTGGTGCGGCCCCTCATCGGCTGCTTTTTTCAAAGCATCTGTCATCTCCTTTGGCGGGGGAAAATCGGGAAAGCCCTGAGACAGGTTGATCGCTCCATGGGCATCGCTGATCCGTGTCATCCGACGGATGACAGAATCTGTAAACTGTTCCACTCTATGGCTAAGCTGTGGCATAGATCCAACTCCTTTTATTTCAAAACTTCTTGCTTTAGTATACGACAAAATGGACCTGACTGCAAACAGCAAAACGGTATCCATTTGTTTCCACACACCGAAAAACCATGATTTTTTTCTATTTTTTTATTTATTTTAATCCTTTTGTTATATAATGTTCTATATATGAATTTTTCTATTTTTATGGAAAAGGAAGCTAGGAGCCCTCTTATGTCAAAAGAACAGACCCAAAATGTACCCCAGTATTTATATTGTGCTATGAGCATCGGAGAATGCCTGCTGGCCAGCGGCGCGGAGGTCAGCCGGGTAGAAGATACCATCCGCCGCATTTGCAAAGCCTTTGGGGCGGAGCGGGTGGATGTGTTTACCATCACTTCCTCCATCATCGTCACCATCAGCAGCCCGAAATTTGGTATTTTAACCCAAACCCGCCGTATTCAAGGCATGGAATATGACTTGGAGCGGCTGGAACAGCTGAATCATCTTTCCAGAAAAATCTGCACCCAGGACCCGGCACCGCATTTGCAAGAAATCCAGGCGGATTTGAAAGCCATAGAAGCAGAACGAACCGGTTCGTTCGGAAAAAACATGCTGATGTATGCATTGGTTTCCGCCTCCTTTTCTTTGTTTTTCGGCGGCACTGCCCTGGACGCTGCAGCTTCTTTCCTCATCGGTATGCTGCTAAAATGTTTGCGAACCTGGTTTAAAAAAATGGATATCAATCCTTTTCTCCATACTTTTTTCTGTTCTATCTTGGGCGGTCTGTTAGCCAACCTTCTGGTACAATGGGGGCTGGGCCAATCTGCAGAACGAATCAGCATCGGCAATATTATGCTGCTGATTCCGGGAGTCACTATGACCAATGGCATCCGGGATATGTTCAGCGGGGATATGCTTTCCGGCCTGCTTCGCTTTGTGGAAGCGCTGCTGCTGGCCGCTGTTATCGCCTTTGCCTTTGTTCTGGCTTCCATGGTTGTCTGAAGGAGGATGATTATGCCATATATAATCCAATTAATTACAGCTTTTACCGGTTCTCTCGGCTTTGCCGGCATCTTTCATGTGAAAAAAGATAAGCTGCTGCCGGCTGCCTTTGGCGGCTTTTTGGCCTGGGGTGTTTATCTTGCAGCTGGCTCCGCAAGCAGCAATGATCCTTTGCGCTTTTTTCTGGCTTCTCTGGCTTTTACCGTATATGCGGAAATTATGGCCCGTCTGAAAAAAACGCCGGCTACCATTTTCCTGGTGCCGTCTGCCATTCCATTGATTCCCGGCGGCTCCCTGTACGCAACTATGCGCTATGCTTTGGGAAGGCAGAAAGAGCTTTGCCTGGAGCAGGCAGTCTATACCCTCTCCCTGGCGGCAGCCATCGCCTGCGGCATTTTGTGCGCTATGACCATCTGGACCATTTTGAAAAAATGCACCCATTGGGAAATACTGTGAACCCGATATACAAAAAAACAATTTGGCCTGAAAGAAACCCCAAAGGGTGGGCTTATATAGGAAATATTCGCTTTATGACAATGCTTTTTTATACAAATAGCGGTATTTCTCCAGCCTTTTTCCCCAGGAATAAACCTCCAGTACCTGTGATTTTTCCAGCTTTCCACTGCTGGTAGGCGCTATGGCAGTTCTCAGGCAACGGTCGTGGCTTGCCGAACTTGCCATCTCTGGCTTTTGCCGCCACTATTCCCTTGACGCTGACGGATATTTGTACGCTCGTTTTCCGCCACAAAAGGCAAGAACAACTGGGGAATGTTCCCATCCGTTCTTTCCCCCGGCGAGTGTCCGCCAGAGGCATATCCAGCGCCACAATGTCCGCACCCTTCTCTTTAGTGACAATCCGCCGCTGAGATTGGATTTGTCAAGGAAAAATTCACCGAAAAATAAAAATGCTTGGAGCAGTCAGCGACTTGGCTCCAAGCGTTTTTATTGTGGCTGCAAATTCAATGATGACCGTATTGGAGCAATGAACCTGTACCGTATGGGAATTGAGTATTTAGTACCTGATGCCGTTACAAGCCCATTCCCTTTCGGGAATGGGTAGTTAACCTGGAAAGGGTAGCGGTGAAGCGGATGACACCCTGTTCCGGGCATTCGGCCCTTATTGTGCCTCGATGGACTTCGGTGATGCTTCGCGCAATGGAGAGTCCCACGCCAAAGCTGCTGCCGTCCGCAGAGTTGGTGCGGGCTTTATCCGCTCGGTAGAAGCGGTCAAAAAGCCTATCAAGCTGACTGGGGTCAATGCCGGCGCAAGGATTGGTTTCTGTAATCACCACGCCCTTCCGGCTCGCTGCCAAGGTCAAATGGATCACACTCTGGGGATCGGCATATTTAATCGCATTTTCCGTTAGGATAGAGACAAGCTGACGCACTGCGTATTCATCACCAGTGAATGTGAGTTCAGGTTGAATGTCCAGTTCCAGGCTGTGTCCTCGATCAGATGCGTAGTCACAAAATGAGATAGCGACCTCTTGAACGGCGGCGCTGATATCGAAGGCCGCAATATTCAGCGGCGGTTTCTCCTCATCCAGGCGGGAGAGCGTAACAAGATCCCGCACCAAACCGGTCAATTTCTCCACTTGGGTGCGGATCTTATCAATCCATTTTTGGTTGCCGACCTCCATTTCCAAGAGCTTCAGGCTTGTATTTATCACGGTTAGCGGAGTCTTCAGCTCATGACTGGCATCCGTGATGAACTGTTTCTGCTTTTCTACGCTCTCTATGACCGGATCTATGGCCCTGCGGGAGAAGAACAAAACGAGGAGAAAAACCAGTACATCGCAGGCGGCGACCACGATCAGGGATACGAGGAGGAATCTGCTTAGGGATCTCATCTGCTGTTGGCAGTCGAGGAAGACGGCCATGTACTTTCCATCCATGCCCTTCACTACATAATACTTATAAGTGCTGCCTACAAACCCATAGCCTTCCCCATGCTTGAGGGCGATGGACAGATAAGTCCCGGCGTCGGACTCGGTAACGGCGGCGATGTGGCTCATATTCACATTGATCAATGACCCGCTCTCATCATAGCGCAGGACGAAATAACGGGTGGAAAACGGCGTTTCCATGGTGAAGTGCCCGTTTGGTTCTCGTCCGCCCAGTTTCTCTTCTGGGATACGAGGGACTGTCCCTTGGTTCTCAGCAATTACGGTCAAGGTCGAGGCCAAATCGGCGCTTGTTGTCAAGAAGTTGACGGCGTTGATCGTCACAGCCATAAAGATCATGACCAACGTCACCGAAGCCATAGCGATGAGAATGAACTTACGGCGAAGCTTACGAATCATTTGCCTTCCTCCAGAGAATAGCCCAACCCCCGGGTCACGCGGATAGACACATTGGAACCGATGGCCGCTAACTTCTTGCGCAGGTTGGAAATGTGAACCCAGACCACATTGATCTCCGCCTCTGCGTCCCAACCCCACACCCGTTCCATGATGCGGTCGGCGGAAAGGATCACTTTTGGCGAACGCAGGAAGAGTTCCATTACTTGAAACTCTTTGCCGCTCAGCCGCTCCGATTTATCCCCGCAGCGTAGCATCCCTTTCCCGCAGTCAAGGGTCACATCGCCGAACGACAGGTTCGTCGGGTGATAGTCGCCTGAACGGCGGAGCATGGCTTGGATGCGGGCTAGCAGCTCGTCCGGGTCAAAGGGCTTGGGGAGATAGTCATCAGCCCCAGTGTTAAATCCCTTGATGCGATCCTCTTTCTCTCCCTTTGCGGTCAGCATCATCACCGGGGTGGATACCCCTTCTGCCCTTAGTTTTTGCAGCACTTGAATACCATCCATCTTTGGAAGCATGATATCCAGAATGACGGCGTCATACTGCCCGGTTGAGGCATAGTCATAGCCGGTATGACCATCGTAAACAATATCCACAGAAAAATGCGATTTCTTCAAAAAGGTACCCAACGCCTCAGCCAAGTCATGCTCATCTTCCACGATCAGCAAACGCATCACTTACCAACTCCTCTCTTCTCGATATCTATTTCATTATAAAGCGAGCCCCGGAGGAAATCAACCCTCCGGGGCTTGCTTCATCGCTTTACAATGCCTCCTGGCTGGACACCCGCAGACAATATTCAAATTCCCGTTTCTGCACCGGATAGCATCCAGGAATTCTTTAGAAGGATGGCCACCCTTCAGCACGGTACGATAGCCCAACTCGTAGAGCGTACCCATGTTGCTGGTCTTCACCTTCTCCAAACGGGCCGAGAGTGTATACTGGGAAAAGAGGCCGGCGAATAACCCCTCGTAGTCCAACGTCTCAGGTGTGGTGATCTTCAATTCCCGTTCCTCTTCCTTTCCGGCGCCGATGTTGCCGTTGACCAGCATGATGACAATCTGCACAACGGCCGGGAGCATGGCGAGAGTAATGACGAAGCTCTGCGTATAGCGGCTTTTAAACATGCATAGAAGGGCGATACCCAAACCAAGCGAAAAGCCGCAGTACATATGGCGAATGAGGGTAATGTTATTCCATCCATAATGATTGAGTTAAGCACAGAAGCATGCCCCTTTCTGGCTCTCTTGCAAAGGGCGATCAATCAGATTCTCTTGGTATCAGGCGCCGTATTTTGAGAAGGATGCGGGAAACACTTTATTCTCACTCAGAAGATGCCTCAGCCACACAGGAGCCGCCCCGGGAATCTTAATCTCCATAAGGATGCGGTCATCTTTGCGGATCGGATCGCCGAAATCTCCCGCACGGAGATCCAGTTCCGCATCCCGCCAACGCGGCCCTGTGTCAAATGTGATCCGTAACTCCTCGTTGTCAATTCCAACCAGAGCCTCCCGGTCATAGGCGATATAGACGCTGGGACGGAGCTGATAACTCTGGAGAAACCAATCGATCTCATGGCAGATCTGATCCTCGTTGTTCGGCCTGATCCCACAATTCAAGCAGTTCGCAGCTGCCTCCGCCTCCAAAACGGTGCGGCGCTTGAACACCTCACCCTTAAACTTCTTCTTGAGTCCCACGAAAATCTTATCGCCATCGTTGGGGACGCCATAGCTGCGCACACGCAGCTTCTCTTTATAAACAGGTTTCTCCAATGAAGTTCGGATGAATTGAAAATCCGGAGTGTCATAATAGAGACTGCAGATGGTGTACCGCCCGTAGGCGTCTTCCTTCATATAAGCACCCAGTTCCGGTCGAAGTTTCCGATATTGTTCCGGCGTCAAAAGGTATTTCTTCTCAAATCGCTGAAAACACATTGTATTTGTGCCATAATAAATCCCTCCTTGCTCTTGTTTTGGCACAAGCATGCCTTGCCAGCCTAAAACGAAGTTCAAACTGGATATGAACAGTTTATAAAGTCCCACAAACGCTTCCCTTCTTTAAGCCCGCTTTAGGTTCTGGGGGTTATACTGAGAGAAATACCGAAAACAAAGGAGGCACTTTACATGAAATCTCATAAGTGAACTTCCATCCTCTGCGCCGCCGCGCTCTTGTTGGGTGCGCTGAGTGGATGCTCAAATAATATTACTGATGACTCAGATATAGAGTCTTCCGTTTCCAATGAGGTTCGCACCCCCGCTGTTCTGGATCTTACCGATGCAACTGTGATTCGTTTGAACGGCAGTTCTGCATCCGTAGAGGGTAGCGGTGCTGCCGTCAACGGCAGTGTAGTTACAATATCCAAGGCGGGTATCTACGCAGTCAGCGGAACTTTGGATGACGGACATATCGTTGTCGACGCCAACGGTGCGGATGTGACTGTGGCCCTCAATGGTGCGGATATCACCTGCTCCTATGGCAGCCCGCTCTACGTCTACGATGCCAAGTCCGCCATCGTCCATTTGATGGAAGGCACAGATAACACCCTCACCGATGGTGAGAACTATACCTTTGCCGACGCATACTCCTCTGAGGCGGATGAGGAGCCCAACGCCTGCCTATACAGCAAAGATGACTTGGTCCTCCAGGGTGCCGGATCGCTCACGGTGAATGGCAATTATAATAACGGCCTGACCTCCAAGGACACGCTGGAGATCTATGACTGCGTACTCACCGTAAATGCTGCAAATCATGGCATCAACGGCAAGGACGCCAGCACAGTGGACAGCACCACTTTGATTGTGTCCTCTGGCGGCGATGCCCTTCGCTCTACCAACGATTCCGATGACACCTTGGGTTGGGTCAGCGTGTCCAATGCTACCTTGCTCCTTACCTCTGGGGAGGATGGTGTACAGGCGGAGACTTGGGCGTCCTTCTCCAATGTGGATGTCACGGTTGCTTCGGGTGGCGGCAGTGAGGCGGATCCGTCTGAGGATATCAGCACAAAAGGAGTCAAGGCAGGTACCGAATTGACTCTCGGAAGCGGATCTTATGTCATGAACTGCTCTGATGACGCCTTCCACACCAATGGGGATCTGACCGTGAAGAGCGGGACCTACACGATCTCCTCCGGTGACGACGCTTTCCATGCGGATGAAACGCTGACCGTTGCCGGCGGGGACATCGATATAACCACCTGCTATGAAGGCCTGGAGGGTTCGAAGGTCGCTGTGGAAGGCGGAATCATATCCATCGTAGCTGATGACGATGGCGTGAATATTGCCGGCGGCGCCGATGGAAGCGGCTTCATGGGGCCAGGCGGAATGAACGGGATGTTCTCAGGCGTTGGCGCCGACTACGCGATCAGTATTTCCGGCGGCTCGCTTACCATGCTGACGGGCGGCGATGGGATCGATTCCAACGGTTCCCTCACCATCTCCGGCGGGCAGGTGGTCGTTTGCAGCACCGGACAGGATGACGGGGCTCTGGACGGAGACGGTGGCATTG
>CAZSBD010000025.1:0-12915 GCA_964605215.1 uncultured Oscillospiraceae bacterium
TATGCTGATTGAATGTGCCTTGGCTATTATTTCCCTGTGTGCCGTTGGCTACATTTGGGCGAATTATGCCTCTGGCGAAATCGTAACGCCCACGGTGGTTTTCGCAACGGTTATTTCCAAGATGCTGGGCAGCATTCCTGATCTGGCCGGTACAGTAAACATAGCCTATACCCTGTTGGTACTGACCGTATCTGTATTCTGTCTGACCTCCTTGGATACAGCAACCCGTTTGGCCCGTTATATGTTCCAGGAATTCTGGCTGGAGCCTGGACAGACCTATAAAGATGCAACCGGTTATAAAAAGGTGCTGACCAATCCTTTGGTAGCGACGGCCATTACAGTGGTCTGCGGCATTGCTCTTGGCCTGACAGGTTATGCCAATATTTGGCCTTTATTTGGCGCGTCCAACCAGCTGCTGGCAGCGTTGGGCCTTCTGGCTGTGGCAACTTGGCTGGGCAAAGCAGGTAAGAACAACAAGATGTTCTATGTTCCTATGATCTTTATGCTTGTAGTCACTTTGACTTCTTTGGTATTCACCCTGAAGGTCAATTTGCTGGCCATTGCAGCCGGCGGCGATGCTCTGGTTTGGTGCTATGTTCGGACGATTCTGGCAGCTCTGCTGATCGTTCTGGCCATTATTCTCGCCGTTGACAGCATTCGCACCATGGCAAAGCAGAAGGAACGGGCGTAAGGCTGGGCTTTCTTCAAAATCAAATCAAAAAAAATGGCGCTCCCATGATCTGTCAATATGCTATACTGATAGTAAATGGGGCCGCTTTTTGCTGCCGCAGAAAGGAAGCGCGGATATGATTTGTTTTCGGGAAGTAGATTCTCCCATTGGCCGATTGACCTTAGCCGGGGAGAGGGATGCGGTAACCGGCCTGTGGATGGCCGGACAGAAATATTGGGCGTTGCCGGACAGTGCGCAGGCAAGGCCGCTGCCCGTTTTGGACGAGGCCGAAGCGTGGCTTGGCGCTTATTTTGCCGGAGAAAATCCCAAGATCTCTTTTTCACTCAAGCCGCAGGGGACCGCTTTTCGCCAAATGGTGTGGGAAGAGCTTGGGAAAATTCCTTACGGTCAAACGGTATCCTATGGCGAAATCGCCAGTGGGCTTTCCCGAAAGACAGGCAAAAGGGTTTCACCCCGCAGCGTGGGGAATGCAGTGGGGCATAACCCCATTTCCATTTTGATTCCCTGCCACCGGGTAGTGGGAGCGGACGGTCGCCTGACCGGCTATGCCGGCGGTCTGGAACGGAAGATTTTTTTGCTTACCTTAGAGGGCGCCCAGACAGCCGGTGAAGAGGGAAAGCTTGCAGAAGATCAGCAAAAGGGATGATTGAAAGGTCAAAAAAAGCCACGTAGAAATCGTGGCTTTTTTACGTTCATATGAGATGGCATGGCTAAAGGGCCAGCCAATCCAAAAAGGCCTGAGGATCTATGCGTCGGAAATAGTCTGTTAGATCCAGTCCGGCCAAGGCTTTGGCCAAGGCATCCCGTTGGAGGGAGCAGCCGATGAGCCGGTCTGCCAGCTGAACAGGAGGCAGCTTGCCGAAAAAATCACCGGAAAAGCAAAGGGCGGCGATTTTACCGCCGGTGACATCCATTTGAACCGTGATGCTGCCGCAATCGGGAAAACGGCGGCGCTTTGTAACAGCGTACAGGGGGCTGCTGCCAAAATTCCATTCCCATGTAGCATAACGGCTATCCCGCAGATGATTCGCCTGGGTGGTGATTTCTGACGGAATTTCCGGCAAAAGCCGGGCATCCGGCAGTTGGGCAAGCAACGCCTGACAAAAGGCTTCCACAGTCAGATTCGGGCAGCAATCCCGTAAATTGATGACCCGGCTGGGAACAGAGGCGGCTGCTTTGGAATGGAATTTATCCTTGGGAGGCGTGAGTGCTTGAGCCATTGCGGAAAAATCCGAATGGATAAGCAGACAGCCGTGGTGTAGGGATTTGCCGTCTGCCTCATAAGAGGCAGTGCCGGAAAACTTGCGGCCCTCCACCGTCAGATCGTTGCGGCCGCTGGCCTTAGCGGGAATGCCCAGGCTTTGGCAGGCCCGCAGCACCGGCTGATAAAAAACCTCCCAATTCAAGCGGATATCCTCCCCGGAGAGGATGAAGGTATAGTTCAGACCGCCTAAATCGTGATACACAGCGCCGCCGCCGGACAGCCGCCGTATCACCGGCAGGGAATGGGTCCGGATGTACGAAAGATCCACTTCCTCCGCTGGATTTTGATGCTGGCCGATGATGACAGCTGGCCGGTTTTGCCAGAGCATGCAATAAGTGGTGTCCAGCCGGGCGTGGGCAAAGAGGGCCTCCTCCAAAGCCAGATTCCAATAAGGGTCATGAGAAGGGCTTTTGAGACAAATCATGGTCTGACCCTATCGAAATAATCGCTGGAAGAAGCCGCCTTTTTTGGGTTTTTCCTCAGAAGCTGCCGCCTGCGCGGCCTTCGCCGCCGCTTCTTCCGGGTTCAGGTAATGACGAAAAGCTTCCGTTGTCTCCTGAATCCGTTCGAGGGAAGGCTGGTTTCGTTCCAGGGTTTCGGAAGGTGTGAAATCTGGCTTGAGCTTTTGCAGCAGGGCTGTTAATTTGTCGTAGCGCTCTACCATAGATGCCCGATCTTCCGGCAAAACAAAATTGACGGAAATAAAGGTTTTCTTGGAGGTGATTTTTTCTACGCCCCGAGTCATGCAATAATCCTCCGCTGCCTGCATACCCAGGGTGCAGTAGGTCTGATAGGAGGGCTGAAAGGCGGAATCTGCCAGCATTTCCGGGGTATAAAGGGCAAGAACGGCTTCTGCGGCGGATACCAGCAGGGCCTTGCATTTGCGCAGTTCCTCCACGGAAGCTTCATATTTGCAGACGGGGACGAACAGGGCTTCCAGATTGTCATTTGTCATTTCCAGGGTCTGGACGAATTCCAGCAGAGCCTGGGCCTTTACCCCAGTCTCTGTCAGATGTCCAAAGCCTTTGATAAAGGTTTGGGTCGCTTCCTCCAGGGTGGGCTGCATCAGGGTGCATAAAAGAGCCGTACTTTTGGCGTACATGCATTCTACGGCACCGTTATCCGGCTGCTCGGAAAGCAGCTTTTGACAGCGCTGGGACAGCTCCTGATACTTTTTTTCTGTCCATAAGGTGTGAAGTTGATTCATAGAAAAGCCTCCTTCGGCTTGCCTGTCAAAGACAGGGCGGATCTAAAAATAAATTTACACCCAAAATCTCCTTATCCAAAGTTTACTACGGAAGCAGGTCTTCGTCAATCATTAAAAAAAGAAATGAAAGAGAGATTATTCCGGACGAGATGAAAAAACAGGCAGCTTGCAGAAAAAAGCGCAAACCGTTAAAATTTCCGAAAAAATTCTAAACAATGGAAGAGAAATATGATATAATAAATTATTATGACAAATGAGGTCCGGCGCTCGGCTCTTTGTCTGTTTTTTTATGATAAAAGGATGTTTTATCCCTTATGAAGTATTTTAAGACGGCGTTTCATCTGTTAAAATTTAATTTGAAATCGATTATTTTGTTTGAGGTTATCTATAAGCTGTTTGCCTGGGCTGTCTTTTCTCCCGTATTGTACCGGCTGCTGGATTTGGCTATGCGGCTGTCCGGCTCTACTTATCTGACCAACGACAATATGAAGCAGTTTTTTCTGACACCGACTACAGATCTTGTTATGCTTCTGATCTTTTTGCTGATGTCATTTTACACGTTAATTGATATGTCAGCGATGATTTTCTGCTTTCAGGAATCTTATTTTAACCGTAAAACCCATGTGCTGGATATGCTGCGCAACGGCGTTCGGTCCGCAGGGAAAATTTTTCGTTTCCGCACCAACTGGCTGATGCTGGTATTTTTGCTGCTGGTCATCCCTATGACAAATATTTCCTTGATTTCCGGCTATGTTTCCAGTGTGAGGCTTCCCGGCTTTGTGATGGATTACATCAATCAGCGGCTCTGGCTTATCATAGTTTACACCGTGGGTATGCTGCTTTTGTGCTGGCTTTGTATGAAGTGGTTGTTCAGCATTCATTATTACACGTTGGAGGACTGCACCTTTTTAGAGGGGCGGCAGAAAAGCATGAGTCTGATCCAAGGCCGCAAGTGGAAAAACCTGGCGATTCTGATCCTTTGGAACGCAGGCATGACAGCCATTTTTTATGGCGTTTTGCTTTTAGGTTCTCCCGTGATTTCTTGGGTGACCCAGCTGGCGCAGCATTCTGAACTGGTTTATGCGGTTGCTTTGTCTACGGTAACCGATTTGTTTTGGATCATTGCGATTTTGTATTACTGCTTTAGTGTGCCCATCACCTTTGCCATTATCAGCGCCCTGTACTACAATGATAAGCTGGATAAAAAGGAAGCCATTGTGGATTGGATGCCCAAGACTGAGTTGCCGGATACCATTCCGATTTTAACCAAGCTGCTGCAAAGGAAAAAGCTGCTGACCCTTCTGGTCATTGTGGCCTTGGTGCTGGGCAACCTGAATAACTGCCTGCCGGTCGCCCGGGGCAAGAGCACTTATGGGGATAATGCCACGGTGGAGATTACAGCCCACCGGGGAGACAGTACGCACTATCCGGAAAACACCATGCCGGCCTTTGAAAGTGCCGTGGAGCTGGGAGCGGATGCCATTGAGCTGGATATCCAGCAGACCCGGGACGGCGTTATTATGGTGATGCATGATTCCAATCTTAAGCGGGTCACCGGTTTGAACCGGGATATCTGGGATGTGGATTATGAAGATATTCAGGATCTGGATGTGGGCAGCTGGTTTGATCCTAAGTTTAAATCCGTGCGTTTTTCCACACTGGAAGAGGTGATGGAGGAAATGAGGGGACGGGTGCAGCTGCATATTGAAATGAAGCCTACCGGCTATGAAAAAAATTTTGAAAAAAACCTGGCAGAACTGATCGACCGGATGGATTATCGGGATCAATGCATCGTCACTTCCCGCAATCTTCCCGCATTGCAAAAGCTGGAAAGCTATGATGCAAGCATCCGAACGGCCTATGTGGCGGTGACCGCTTATGGCCATATCGAGGATGTGGGGACAGACGATGTTTATATTGAGGAAAACAATATCGGTATGAAAATGACAGAAAATGTCCATAAAGCAGGCAAGCGAATGATTGCCTGGGTGGTCAATACCCAGGAAAATATGGAGCAAATGCTGGATTACGGCGTGGACAGCATTGTGACAGACGATCCGGAGCTTTTGATGAGCGTCCTCCATTCCCGTAAGCAGAAGGGTTATTTGCATCAGTATTTTAACGATCTGTTTTCCATCTTCCAGGTCAATGATTACTGGCAGCTGCCCAATTTCGGCCTGCTGCTGCGCTGATGGGAGATCAGAAGGAAATCGGGAAGATTCCCTGCTTTACAAAACATAGGCTTTTTGGTAAAATTTATAGAAGAGAAGGGGATCTCTTCGGTTCCCGGCTATGTTAAGGAAAGGAAGTTTAGGCCATGACTTATGGAATGAAAACCCCTTACAAATATGTACAGGGTAACGGTGAATTAGCAAATTTGGGTAAGAATGCCAAGAAGATGGGCGAGAAGTTCCTCGTTCTGTGTTCTCCCAATAACAAAAAGCGTGTCGGCGGTATTATTGAAGAGAGCCTGAAGGCTGTGGAGAAGGAAGTCGTATTTTGCGAATTTGGCGGCGAATGCTCCAAGGCAGAGATCAACCATGTGATGGAAGTGGCACAGGAAAACGGCTGTGACATTATTGTCGGTGTTGGCGGCGGTAAAGCCATTGACACCGCAAAGGCAGCCTGCACCAATCTGGGCGGCTGGCCGCTGATCGTCATTCCCACCGTAGCTTCCAACGACTCTCCATGCAGCGGTG
Source organism: uncultured Oscillospiraceae bacterium (assembly GCA_964605215.1). Lineage (GTDB taxonomy): Bacteria > Bacillota > Clostridia > Oscillospirales > Butyricicoccaceae > CAZSBD01. Next base: position 5,862 of record CAZSBD010000025.1, read on the forward strand.
TCGCTGTTATTTATAACGATGAGGGCGTAGTCATCAAGGCGCTGATGATGAAACGCAACCCGGATCTGGTTCTGGTAGACACAGATGTCATTGCCGCATCTCCCAAGCGTCTGCTGGTTTGCGGTATGGGTGATGCCCTGTCCACCTATTTTGAGGCAAGAGCCTGCAAAAATTCCGGTGCTAAGAATATGGCCCGGGGCCTTTGCTCCAACACCGCTCTGATGCTGAGCCGGCTGTGCTATGACCTGTTGCTTCAGAACGGCGTAGAGGCGCTCAAGGCTCTGGATGAAAAGAAGCCCAACGCGGCTTTGGACAACATCGTGGAAGCCAGCATTTACCTGAGCGGCGTCGGTTTTGAGTGCGGCGGTCTGGCAGCAGCCCACGCCATCAACGACGGCTTTGCTTATGTCCCCCAGGCTCACGGTATGTACCACGGCGAAAAGGTTGCCTTCGGCACCCTGACGCAGCTGGTTTTGGAAAAGGCGCCAAAGGAAGAGATGGACGAAGTCCTGGCCTTCATGAAAAGCGTTGGCCTGCCTATGACTCTGGCTGACCTGGGCATCACCGATGTCAAGGAAGAAGAGATCCGCAAGGTAGCAGAGGCGGCTTGCGTGCCTACGCAATCTACCAAGAACCTGAGAGCGGATATCACACCGGATGAGGTTTATGCGGCAATTATGGAAGCAGATAAAATCGGTACTGCTTACAAGGCATAAATTTATCCTACCAATACATATCCCCGGATGTTTTAAATTTCCGGGGATATTTTTGTGAAAATAAGAGAAAAAGGAAATGAAGAAAGAAAAAATATTAACCCATACAGCGGCGGTCTGCGGCTTGGCTCTTATCTGCTGCGCTTTGTGGGGCAGCGCCTTTCCTTGCGTCAAGCTGGGCTATGAGATGTTCTGCATTCCGTCCAACGCTTCCGCCTCGCAGATCCTCTTTGCCGGAATGCGCTTTGCTCTGGCCGGCGGCCTCACTCTCATCCTAGGCAGCCTGCTGCAAAAAAGGCTGCTGATTCCCCATTCCCTGCGCACCCTGGGTCGGGCCGGCAAGCTGAGTATGTTTCAGACCATTTTGCAGTATCTATTTTTCTATATAGGCTTAGCCAATACCACAGGAGTCAAGGCTTCTATTATAGAAGGGGCCAATGTGTTTATTGCCATTTTGGTTGCCAGCCTGATTTTTCGCCTGGAAAAATTTACGGCACCAAAAATTTTAGGCTGCCTGGCAGGTTTCGCCGGGGTAGTCATTGTGAATTTAAACGGAACCGGTCTGGATTTTCATCTATCTTTGCAGGGAGAGGGTTTTATCTTGCTGTCCACTGTGGCTTATGCATGCTCTTCTGTGATTATGAAGCGGTATACCCGAGAGGAGGATCCGGTCACCCTGAGCGGCTGGCAGTTTTTAATAGGCGGCCTGTTTATGATGGACATCGGCTCTCTGCTGGGCGGGAAAATCGGCCCGGTGCAGCCGGGGGCATGGACGATGCTTTGGTATCTGGCTTTGGTTTCGGCGGTAGCCTATACCTTGTGGGGGATTTTGCTCAAATATAATCCGGTATCCCGGGTAGCGGTTTTTGGTTTTATGAATCCAGTGCTGGGCGTGGTCTTTTCCGCTTGGCTTTTGAAGGAAGGGCAGCAGGCCTTCGGCGGACACAGCCTGCTGGCGCTGATGTTCATCAGTATGGGAATCGTGATGGTCAACCGGGCGCAGCAGCCGGAAAAAACTGGGTGAAAATGGGTAAAAATTGACTGAAAAATTATAGAGATCTTTATGGTTTTTTACGATGAATGTAAATCAGAGTTTCAAAAACTTGATTTTTTGTCGAAAAACCCATAAAATAAGATAGAAGTTGTACAAGAAATATCCCAGGGCTTTTCTTGAATTACTTGACAATTTGTGAATTTTTGATAAAATATTGTTAAATAATTTTAGCTAATAAAATAAGAATTATTTTGTATGGAAAAAAAGAATAGGAGACTTAAATCATGACTTTTGACAAAGTACGCGACATCATTCTGGATACTCTGAACTGCGATGCAGACAAGATCACTATGGAAGCTTCCCTGGCAGAAGACCTGGAGGCAGATTCCTTGGACGCAGTAGAACTGAACATGGCTCTGGAGGACGAATTCGAGATCGAGATCTCTGACGAGATGATCGCTGAATTCAAGACCGTTGGTGACATTGTAAAGTACATCGACGAGCACAAGGCATAAACCTCGTTCGAAACATTCATCGGCATATTTTGAGGTAGAGTATGGAATTACAAGAACTATATGAACTGATGGATAAATTCGAAAAGTCCTCTCTGGCAGCGCTTTGCTACGAGGAAGGGGACAGTAAAATAGAGCTGAAAAAAGCCGCTGCCTATCCCACTACGGCAGCGGTTACTGCTTTACCGAATTTATCCGGTGCTGTGCAGGCAGCGCCTGCGGCACAGGCTGCCCCTGCCGGATCAGGCGAGGCAGAATCGGCTGAGGCAGAAGGCATTTATATCAAAGCGCCCCTCGTAGGCACGTTCTACTGCGCGTCTGCGCCGGGAGCGGAGCCCTATGTTAAGGCCGGTCAAAAGGTGAAAAAGGGAGAGGTGGTCTGTCTCATTGAGGCGATGAAGACCATCAATGAAATTCCCGCGCCTTTTGATTGCGAAATTCAGGAAGTGATCGCGGGAAATGAGACTTTGGTTGCTTATGACGCGCCTCTTTTCCGCGTAAAGGAGCTGTAAGCATGTTTAAACGCATTCTGATTGCGAACCGGGGCGAGATCGCCGTGCGGATTATTCAGTGCTGCCGGGAGATGGAAATCGAAACGGTAGCGGTGTATTCCACAGCGGATGAAGATGCTCTCCACGTGCAGCTGGCCAACGATGCGGTCTGCATTGGTCCGCCCAAAGCCGCAGACAGCTATTTGAATATGGATAATATTATTTCCGCCGCGCTTGCCCTGCATTGTGACGCGATCCATCCGGGCTTTGGTTTCCTGTCTGAAAACAGTGAATTTGCCCGTAAATGTGAGGAGTGCGGCATTTGTTTTATCGGTCCCTCTGCGGATATCATCGACGCCATGGGCAACAAAAATGCGGCTCGCAGCCTGATGCGGGCAAACCATGTGCCGGTGGTGCCCGGCTCAGATGGTCTGGTTTCCTCTCCGGAGGAAGCGGCGGAGATTGCCCGGCGGATCGGCTATCCGGTTCTCATTAAGGCATCTGCCGGCGGCGGCGGCCGGGGCATGCGCCGAGTCTTTGAGGAAAAGGAGCTGCGCTCCTCTTTTGAGGCCGCTCAGTCCGAAGCCATTGCATGCTTTGGCAACGGCGATATGTATTTGGAAAAATTGGTTCTGAATCCCAAGCACATTGAGTTTCAGATCCTGGGAGATCAAGAAGGACATGTGATCCATTTGGGAGAGCGGGATTGTTCCATTCAGCGGAAAAATCAGAAGCTGATGGAGGAATCGCCGTCTAAAGCCCTGTCTGCAGAAAAGCGGGCAGAAATGGGCGCCACAGCCGTACTGGCGGCTAAGGCTGCCGGTTATTACAGCGCAGGAACCGTGGAATTTGTTCTGGATAAAGAAGGGAACTATTACTTCATCGAAATGAATACTCGGATCCAGGTGGAGCATCCGGTGACAGAAATGGTCACCGGCGTGGATCTGATCCGGGAGCAGATCCGCATTGCGGCCGGCCTGCCCCTGGGCTATGAGCAGGAAGATATTTGCCTGCGGGGCCATGCCATTGAATGCCGGATCAACGCAGAAAATCCGGCGGAGGATTTCTGCCCATGTCCGGGCCGGATCGGCTTTCTTCATTTGCCGGGAGGCTGTGGCGTCCGGGTGGATACCGCCCTGTATTCCGGCTATGAAACCAGCCCTTATTATGATTCTATGGTGGCTAAGGTTATCGTCTGCGCGCCCACCCGTTTGGAGGCCATTCGCCGGATGCGCCGGGCGCTGGAAGAGCTGATGATCGAAGGCATCGACACCAACGTAGACTTGGCTCATTTGATCCTGTATCATCCGTCCTATATCAAGGGCACCTATGATGTAGGCTTCATTGAACAGAATCTGGAGGAGCTGCTGGCATGGTCGGACGGCGAACAGGAAGAATAAAGCCCTTTTAAACAGACCGGGGGAAAGCGGCATGGTCGGAAAAGAGGTTTCAAGTGAATAATTTATTCGAACAACGTAAAAAAAGATTAAAACATTTACAAAGCATTCGGGAAAGCCGAAAGGAAAAGGGCGGCGAAAAGATCATGCCCGTACGTATGGTAAAATGTCCTACCTGCGGCCAGGAGATTCCCAAGCATCAGTTTGTGGAGGATCTGTATGTTTGTCCCTTCTGCGGCTATCATCATCCCATTTCCGGCTATGTTCGACTGAGCTTGATCCTGGATCATGGCAGCTTTCATGAGCTGAACCGGAAGCTGGTGGGGCAGGATCCTCTGCATTTTCCCGATTATGAAAGCAAGCTGGCGAGCCAGAGGGAAAAGACCGGCTTATCAGAAGCGGTTGTTACCTGCACAGGCCGTATTGACGGCTATAAGGCTGTGGTTGCTGTTATGGACAGTCGGTTTTTGATGGGCAGTATGGGCGTTGCTGTGGGAGAAAAGATCACCCGGGCCGTGGAATATGCCCAGAAAAATAAGCTGCCTCTGATTATTTTCACTGCCAGCGGCGGCGCGCGGATGCAGGAGGGTATTTTGTCCCTGATGCAGATGGCCAAGACCAGTGCGGCCATTGAGAATTTTTCTAAAAGCGGCGGCCTTTACATTTCCTATATGACCCATCCAACCACTGGCGGCGTCACAGCAAGCTTTGCCAGCCTGGGTGATATTACCCTGGCAGAACCGGGGGCGCTAATCGGCTTTGCCGGGCCTCGGGTTATTGAGCAGACCATTGGGCAAAAGCTGCCGGAGGGTTTTCAGCGTTCCGAATATTTGGAGGAGCACGGCTTTGTGGATCATATTGTTGCCCGGCAGGATATGCGGGCTACCTTAGCTCTTTTGCTGCGGCTCCACGATAAGAGGGGGAGAAAGTAATGCTGAAAGAATTAGATGAAAGACTGACTGCCCTGGAGCAAGAATGGAAAGCCCTGGAAAGCCAGGAAGGCGGCGAGGAGCTGCAGGCGCATAAAAATGCAGTGCGCAAGGAAATCGGCGACATTCTGGAACAGTTTCGGGATCTGAAAGCGGATGATCGGGTCTTTCTCGCCCGCCATGCCAAGCGGCCATGCATCAACGAATACATCGACGCTGTCTTTGAGGATTTCTTTGAAATGAAGGGAGACCGGCAGTGTCGGGATGACGGCAGCATTATTGGCGGCATCGCTACGTTCCGGGGGGTCCCGGTGACGGTAATCGGCCATAAAAAAGGTCGAAATCTGGAAGAAAATTTAAAATGCAACTTTGGTATGCCGGGTCCGGAGGGCTATCGCAAGGCTCTGCGGCTGATGCAGCAGGCGGAAAAGTTCGGCCGGCCGGTGATTACCTTTATTGATACGCCAGGGGCTTATCCGGGCCTGGAAGCGGAAGCTCGGGGACAGGGCGAAGCCATCGCCCGCAACTTGGCGGAAATGAGTTCTATGACGGTACCCATTCTAGCGATCGTCACTGGCGAAGGCAGCAGCGGCGGCGCTCTGGCCTTAGGCGTTGCCAACACAGTGATGATGCTGGAAAACGCTATTTATGCCATTCTTTCCCCAGAGGGCTTTGCCTCTATTTTGTGGAAGGACGCCTCCCGCAGCGGGGAAGCTTGTGACATGATGAAGCTGACCTCCTATGATCTCAAGCGTTTCGGCGTGGTGGATCGGGTTCTGCCGGAACCTTTAGGCGGGGCACACCGTAATCCTCAGGCGGTTTTTCAAGCCGTAAGCGAGGCCATTGCGGAGGAGCTTGTAAAATTCAGAAAGATGAGCGGCCAGGCCTTGGCTATTGACAGATATAAAAAATTTAGGCAGATGGGCGCTGAAGTGAAGGAGGATGTATGAGCGGACTGCATATTATAGCGACCGGTCGTTGTTTGCCAAAAAATGCCATAACCAATGATAAGCTAAGCGAGACCGTGGATACCAATGATGAGTGGATCCGAACCCGCACAGGCATTCGGCAAAGATACTTTTGTGCAGAGGGAGAAAATAATACATCGCTGGCAACTGGTGCTGCTAAGCAGGCGCTGGAGCGTGCCGGCATTGATAAAAACCAGTTGTGTGCCGTAATTGTTGCCACTTGCACACCAGATTACAATACACCGTCTACTGCATGTTTGGTACAGCATAACCTGGATTTGCCTAAGGATATTCCATCTTTTGATATCAACGCGGCATGTTCTGGTTTCTTGTATGGCTTGCAGGCAGCGAGAGGTCTGCTGCTTCAGTCTGACAAGAAATATGCGTTGGTAATCGGCAGCGAGGATTTATCCCGCGTTATGGATTTTGAAGATCGGGGCGTATGTGTTTTATTCGGAGACGGCGCTGCGGCAGTTGTGGTAGAGCTTTCGGAGAAGCATCGGTATTATAGCGTATTGGGCGCGGACGGTGACGCGGATATCCTGTATTGCCGAGGCGCTGGCAGCCAGGATGAAAAGGGCATGCAGGCTGTGCGAATGCAGGGACAGGAGGTATTCCGCTTTGCCGTACGGACCATTCCCAAGTGTGCCAGCCAGCTTCTGGAAATATCTGGGTTAACGCTGGAGGATATCGATTATATTGTTTGTCATCAGGCAAACGAGCGAATCATTCAAGCAGCTATTAAAAAAATAAAAGCACCGGAAGAAAAGTTCTATATGAATTTGCAGAAATATGGTAATACATCAGGCGCCAGTATCCCGATTGCTTTGGACGAAATGATGACGGAAGGACTGTTAAAGCCGGGTATCCGTATTATGTGTTTGGGCTTTGGCGCTGGTTTGACCTGGGGCGGCGCGATTTTGGAATTTTAGGAGAGAGGGAAGGCAAATATGAAATTAAATGAAATGCTCAATATAGAATACCCCTTTATTCAAGGCGGTATGGCAAATATCGCTACCGGTGAGTTTGCGGCCGCTGTTTCCAATGCGG
>CAZSBD010000026.1:0-12792 GCA_964605215.1 uncultured Oscillospiraceae bacterium
AATACCGGACCCAGGGAAGGCTCACGCAGGGCAATGATGGCGTTTTTGCCGATTTTCTTCATAGCCTCGCCCAGGCCAACCGTGGTGGTGGTTTTGCCTTCACCGGCCGGGGTGGGGTTGATAGCAGTAACCAAAATCAGCTTGCCGTCTGGCTTATCCTTGACCCGATTCCAAACCGTATCTGCCAGCTTGGCCTTGTATTTGCCGTAAAGCTCCAGATCGTCTGCATCAATTCCAGCGCTCTCAGCGACCTGGGTGATGGGGAGCATTTTACAGCTCTGTGCGATTTCAATGTCTGTCAACATAAGACAACCTCCTAAACTTGAATAAGGAATGATGAATATTTACATTATACAACATTTTCAATAGATTTCCTACGGGAAAAAAATAAATTGTTTGCAAAAAATCTGTTTTTTTTAGCGGAACTTCCGTGTATAATAGGGAACAGCCGAAAAGTACGGGGATTTGCCCGGAAAAAGGAAACGTCAGCACAGCCGCCGGCAGGCGGAAAACCCTGGAAGGAGATGAGAATTTGCGAACGTTTCAGTCCATTGGACATTATTTCAAACATACGGATTTGTATCTTTTAATCCTTTCCATTTTGGCTTCCTCTTATGGTATAGCCCTGATCTACAGCGCAACCAGGTCTTATGAAACCGATAAATTTATCGTGGTTCAGACGATGGGTATGGGCTTAGGCATTGTAGCCTTTATTATGATGTCACTCATTGAGATTGACAATCTGGCTCGATATTGGAAAATCCTGTTTTTGGTCAATATAGCTCTGCAGTGCAGTCTGTTTGTCTTTGGTCAGGCGGAAGGCGGCAACCGCAGCTGGATTCGGTTTGGCTCCATCGGCATTCAGCCGGCGGAGATCGGTAAGGTTCTGTTTGTTTTGACTTTTGCCGCCCATATGATTACGGTGAAGGAACGAATGAACAACTGGAAATACCTGCTTTCCCTGATGATGCATTTGCTCATTATCATGGGTATCATTGTGATTTCTTCCGATGATGTGGGCATGTCCTTATCCTATTTATTTATCTGCGCCATTATGCTTTTTGCCGGGGGGCTGAGCGGCAAATGGTTTGCGGCAGCCGGGATTTTAGGGGTTGCGTCCATCCCCTTTCTTTGGAATTTTGTCTTGGATGACTTTCAGAAAAAGCGAATTTTGGTGCTGTTTGATCCCACACTGGATCCGGATACCTCTTATCAGGCGACCCAAAGCCGGATGGCCATTGGTTCGGGTCAGGTTACCGGTGAAGGCTTTATGCAGGGGCGGCAGGTTCAATATGGCGCCTTGCCTGCCAAGCATACGGACTTTATCTTTGCAGTAGCTGGGGAAGAGCTGGGCTTTATTGGGGCCATGGCCGTGGTAATCCTGCTGGCGCTGATTATTCTGCGGATTTTTTATGTGACCTATAAGGCCAATACTCCGTATTCCGCTTTGGTATGTGTGGGCATCGGCGGTATGATTTTATTCCAGACCTTTGAAAACATTCTGATGTGCTTGGGTCTGGGGCCGGTTATGGGTTTGACCCTGCCTTTTTTCAGCTACGGCGGTACCTCCTTGGTGACCATGTATCTGGCAGTGGGCATTGTGGCCGGTGTCCGGATGCGGGAAAAGCCAAGCTGGCTGCAGTGACCGTCTCTGCGCGGCCTTGCCCGGCGGGATAAAGATAGGCGCCTGGGAAGCTGGCGGAGAGGACAAGGGTTTTGGGAGTGGAAAAATCCGCTCCCCTTTTGTCATATTTTGTGGAAAATGGGGAAATCCAGCAAAAGAATTGATTTTGTAAGCAGAAAATAGTAAGATAAAGACAAGAATTTTGTTTGAAAAACAAGCAGCGGATATAGGGAGGCGAACGGGATTGGGATTGCAGTTTTTTAGAAAAGAATTTGCCCGTTTACTGTGCGTGCAGCTTTGTAGCCTGGTATGCTTTGTTCTGGTTTCTGTCGTTTTGCTGGCGGTGGGCCTGGGCGGCCTGCACCCTTTCCGCCTGCTTTGGATCATAGGCAGCTGTTGTATAGCGGTGGATGCCATTGCCACGAATGTAGTATATATCAAGTGGGAAAAGGCCGCCGAAAAAAATAGGAGGCGGCATGAAAAGTAGTAAGATCCTGCTCAGCTTGCTGATAGGCGCAGCCCTGATGATCGGCGTGGGCAGCTGGATCGGCAGCGGTATCGTGCAGCCGGTGATGTATCATAAAGCCATAAAATCTGGTGCGGAGCATCTGCAAAAACAAGATTATGAAAAGGCGCTGGCTCAGTTTCAGCGTTCTGTCAGCCTGTACGGCGATACGACCCAGGGCCGGTTGGGCATGGCCTATGCCTATCTGGGACTGGGAAATTCCGGCCAGGCTGCGGATATTTTACAGCGGGCTCAGCAGGAAGCCATGACCGACGCGGATTTCCTGCGGGAATGTCTGGATGTTCTCTGTGTGCCTGAGCCAAAGGCTGCTTATACCATGCTGCGCCGGTATCGGGAAGCGGTAGGTTCGGAAAACATGCCGGAGGATTTGCAGACAATGTGGGAAAAAGCCCAAAGCGTGCCCGAGCAGCTTCAGGTGACTCCGGAGCCGGACGCCTATGCCTCCGCCATTACCGTCACCCTGAATCGGGACGAGATCTGTATCGGCCATCATTATTATTTCACCTTGGACGGTACCACGCCGAATAAAAAATCCTTCTCTTACCGGGAGCCGATAGTGCTCAGCGAAAACACTAAGCTGGCGGTCATCGGCTATAACGCCCAAGGCGAGGCGGGAGAGGTGCAGACCTATACCTATGAAATTGACAGTAGCCTGCGGCAAAAGCTAAAGCGAATCTATTCCCAGGCCGTTGATGCCACCAGCGGTCTGAAAGTGGGAGAGGAGCCAGGTCAGGTATCTCAAAAGGGCATGGACAAGCTGAAAAAGGCAATGTACGCCACGGAAAAGGTGCTGGCTTTGGAGCTGCTGACCAAGGAGGAGGCGGAAAAATCCTATCAGTCCATCGGTGAAGCCTTTACTTATTTTGAGGAAGAAATTGTGCCGGAGACGGACAAAACCAGTCTCCAGGAGCAGATTCAAAAGGCGGAGCAGCTCATCCGGGATGTGGGCGAAGAGGATGCCCCGGAAAAGGAAATCAAAGAACTGAAAGCCCTTCTTCAGGACGCGAAATCCGTGTATGACGACCGCAGTGTCACCCAAGATGAGGTGGATGATAGCGGGAAGCTGCTGCGTGCTGCCATTGAGGCAGTGGAAACTGCCCGCCAGACGGAATCCCAGACGGATGACGCTATGAATGTGGTTCTCACCTGGACTTCCGAGGAAAATCTTGTTCTGCAGGTGGTCACGCCCGCCGGCGATACGGTGGGCAGCGGTTCTGTCTGGAGTCTGATTTCCGGCGGCCGGATGCGGGCGGATAGTAAAAAGCGGGACAGCGGCGGCTTTTACAGCCAGGTCAGCTGGGAAAGCCCGCCGGAAGGCAGCTATGAAATCCAGATCTCTGCCCCGGCAAACGCGGCAGGCATGGTTCAGTTCCATCTGCAGATTCTAAGTGATAAGCAAACCCGGAGCTACAGCGGCACTGTCCAGCCGGGCAAAATGCGGACCTATACCTTTAGCTATTAGGAGGCGCAGGCATATGAAATGCAAATATTGCGGGAAGAAAATTTCCCCGGAACTGGCTTATTGCCCCTATTGCCGGCGGCCTCAAACCCAGTTGCAGGCCAGTAAGACCAAGGCTTTGTCCCAGGATACGGATCTGTTTGTCAATATGAACCGTCAGCGGAGGAAAAAGGCAGTGGTTCGGAACAAACCCCTGACCATCCGGCAGCAGATGTTTCCCTATCTTTTAACCTTTGCCGCCGTGGTTGTCTTATGCGTGGTGCTGGTGTGGACCTCCCAAGCTTGGGGTCATTTCCGAATGGAGCGGCAGGCGCTGGCAAATTACGGTGTCACCCCCCAGAGCATGGAGAACATCTGGGAAGAAGCTCAGGAGACAGAAAACCAGAAGGAGCAGGAGGCTTTGTCCCAGGAGGAAGAGGCCGATTCTGCCAAGGAAGAAAGCTGAAACTCTGTTAGAATTTCATTCTATCGTTATCAGGCATGAAAGGAGCCAGTAATATGCAGGAAAAGCTGTGGAGAAAAAATCTGATCCAAGTTACCCCTTATGTGGCGGGCGAGCAGTCCAAGGAAGAAAACGTGGTCAAGCTCAACGCCAATGAAAATCCCTATCCCCCCTCTCCCAGGGTGCAGGAGGTTCTGCAGCATTTTGACGCTGCCAGCTTCCGCAAGTATCCGGAAATCACGGCAGGCACCTTGAAAAAGGCCATCGCTGGGCGCTACGGACTCAAAGAGGAACAGGTATTTGTGGGCAACGGCTCAGATGACGTGCTGGCTCTGGCTTTTCGCGCTTTTTTCAATTCAGAAAAGCCGATTTTGTATCCGGATATTACCTATTCCTTTTATCCTGTGTGGTGTGATCTGCTCAAGATTCCCTGTGAAACCATCCCCCTTCAGGAGGATTTCACTATGAACGTGCGGGATTATGACAAGCCAAACGGCGGTGTGGTGCTCACCAATCCCAACGCCCCCACCAGCATTGGTGTAGGAGAAGCATTTATCCGGGATCTGCTGGAGCACAATCAGGATTGCATCGTCATTGTAGACGAGGCTTATGTAGATTTTGGCGGTTATTCCGCCTTGCCTCTTTTGGAGGAATATGACAATCTGGTCATCGTCCAGACTTATTCCAAGTCCCGCTCCCTGGCGGGTATGCGTGTGGGTATGGCCTTTGCCAGCCCGGAGCTGGTAGGCATTTTGAACGGGGTTAAGGATTCTTATAATTCCTATCCTCTGGATTCCATGGCTATGGCTTTGGCCAAGGCTTCTATGGAGGATGAGGACTATTTTCAGGAGATTACAGGCAAGATCATCGCGACCCGGGAATGGATAAAAACTGAGCTGGAAAAGCTGGGCTTTGACGTAAAACCCAGCAGCACCAATTTTCTGTTTGTCACCCATCCAACCATTCCGGCCAAGGATCTGTTTACCTATTTAAAGGAAGAAAAGAAGGTCTTTATCCGGTATTTTGACAAGCCCCGGATTTCCAATCACCTGCGGATTACCATAGGCACGCCGGCGGAAATGGAACAGCTTCTGGCGGGCATCCGGGATTATCAGATGCATTAAAAAAAAGAAGCAAAGCGACCAAAGTACACGGCTCTGGCGGGGGAGATCAGCTCTCGCCAGGGTCATTTTTGCGCCTGAAAGTGACCGGTAATTTTCTGTTTTTCTCTATTTTTTGTGCAGGGAATATGATAAAATAAAAAAGTATGTATAAGAGTAAAAAGCCCGCGGAAAGGGAGACTTAAAATGGCAGATATGGAAAAAGAAAACGAGAATCTGCAACAGGAAAAGAAAAACGATTATCAGGTCGTTTTTGTGAATACAGATAGGGTCACCAAGGCGATAAAAAGCCTTCAGGAAACCCGGGAAGAGCTGGAAATCCTTGAGGAGCAGGCAGAAAACGGCAGCCTGGATGCTCAGGTTCGTCTGGGCAAGCATTATTACGAAGGAATTGGCGTCAAACAAGACCCGCAAAAGGCGGTTTATTGGTTTGCCCAAGCCGCAGAGCAGGAAGATATTTTAGGTCAATACCATCTGGGAATCTGCTTTGAGGAAGGCAAAGGAGTTGTCCAGGACTTTGCAAAAGCGGCTCAGCTGTATGGGCTGGCGGCGGAGCAAAACTATGCGCCGGCTCAATGCGCCCTGGGGCTTTTTTATGAATTGGGCCAAGGGGTGGAGATGGATAAAAAGAAGGCGGCAGCGCTGTACCGGCAGGCGGCGGAACAGGGCTATGCGCCAGCCCAGTGCAATCTGGGTTTTTTCTATGAAATCGGCATTGGCGTTGAGCGGGATCCAGCCAAGGCTGTGGGGCTTTATACCCAGGCGGCAGAGCAGGATTATGACCGGGCAGAATACCTGCTGGGCGTTTGCTATGAATGTGCCATTGGCGTAGAGGGGGATTTAAACAAAGCCTTATCCCTGTATCGCCGCTCGGCAGACCTTGGCTATCCGGAGGCTTTGTGCGCTCTGGGGCTTTGGTATGAAAACGGACAGGAAGAGCTGCCGCAGGATTTGGAAAAGGCGGCGGAGCTGTACCGCGATGCGGCGGAGGCGGGTTATGCGCCGGCCCAGTGCAACCTGGGGTTTCTTTATGAAAAGGGCAAAGGCGTCCCCCGGGACGGGCAGGAAGCGGTCAGATGGTATACCAGAGCGGCAAAGCAGCTCTATCCCCGGGCGATTTACTTGCTGGGAGCTTGCTATGAAGAGGGCATCGGTTTGGAATCGGATACGGGCAAGGCCTTCTCTTTGTATCAGCAAGCAGCGGATATTGGCTATTTGCCCGCCATCCATGCCCTGGGCTACTGCTATGAATTTGGGATCGGCACCGAGGTCAATCGGGAAAAGGGAGCGGAAATGTACCGCAAATCTGCCGAGATGGGATATGTGCCTTCCCAGTGCAATTTAGGCTTTTGCTACTATTGCGGCATTGGTGTTTCCAGGGATTTCAGACAGGCTGCTCGGTGGTTTGCCCAAGCAGCGGCGGAGAAGCATCCTCGGGCATGCTTTCTTTTAGGCGAATGCTATGAAATGGGCCGGGGCGTAAAGGAGGATATAGAGCAAGCGGTTCCGCTGTATCAGCAGGCGGCAGAGATGGGCTATGCGCCAGCCCAGTGCGCCCTGGGGCTGTGCTATGAAATGGGCAGCGGTGTGCCGAAGGATCTGGATAAGGCCAGAGAGCTATACCTCCAGGCGGCAGACCAGGGGGATGCTGACGCCCAATGCAACCTGGGATATTTTTATTATCGGGGCATTGGCGTGGAAGAAAATAACGAACAGGCGGCAGTATGGTTTTCCAGAGCGGCTCAATCAGGCCATGCCCGGGCTTGCTATCTGTTGGGACAGTGCTGCGAAAATGGTTATGGTGTGCCCCGGGATGAAAAGCAGGCGGTCAACTGGTACCAGCAGGCGGCGGAGCAGGATTATCCCCCTGCCCAGTGCGCCCTGGGTCTTTGCTGCGAAATAGGAATAGCGGTGGATATGGATTTGAATCAGGCACGTTCCTGGTATCAGCAGGCGGCAGAGCAGGATTACGCACCGGCCCAGTGCAATCTGGCCTATCTGTATTATCAGGGGATCGGTGTGGAGGAGGATAACGACCGTGCTTTCTTCTGGTTCCTGCGGGCGGCAAAGCAAGGCTATGCCCGTGCCCAATTTTTTGTAGGGCAATGCTATTCCCGCGGTTACGGGGTTACGCCTTCCCCGGAAAAGGCTTTGGAATTTTATGAAAAAGCGGCAAAGCAGGATATTGCCTTCGCCCAGGAGGCTTTGGGGGTCTGCTATGGCCGAGGTCTTGGCACCCAGCAGGATTTGAAAAAATCCTTGTATTGGTACCGGAAAGCGGCAGAGCAGGGAGAGCCGTGGGCGCAATACAATCTGGCTATTTGCTATGAAACCGGTCGAGGCGTACAAAAATCTCTGCCTATGGCCATCCAGTGGTATCAAAAGGCGGCCGAAGGAGGCAGCGAAGACGCCATATGCACAATGGCGGAATGCTATGCTCTGGGTCGGGGGGTACCTCGGGATCTGGGAGAAAGTGTCCGGCTGTATCGGCAGGCGGCAGAGATGGGCTTTGCGCCGGCTCAATATAAGCTGGGTGAGTGCTACGCCCAGGGCCGGGGTATCAGCAAGGATCGAACAAAGGCTAAGCTATGGCTGCAAAGGGCGGCGGATCAAGGCTGTGATCAAGCGAAAAAGGCTCTGAGATGGTTTTTCTTGAAGTATTTATAATTTTATAACAAAAGGATCTCCACAAGCGAGGTCCTTTTTCATTTGTGGCGCAGTCCTTTGAGGAGGCTTTGCCGTTTATGCGTTTGGAAAAACATAAGAAAAACCCCGGATCTGGGTGAAGATCCGGGGTTTCCAAATTATTAAGGAGATTAAGGGTTTGTCAATAAGTAGAGAAAAGAACTGATTTGCCAGTCTGACTTGGGTCAGACAAGGATTCATGTGTGAAAATTGTTGCTTACTTAGCAGCAGGCTCCTTGGACTTTGCAGTATCCAAAGTGTTCTCAGCTGCGGTCATAGCTTCAACCTGGGGAGACCACAGATGACCAAAGTCCACGTCGCCCTTCAGGAAGTTCTTGCCATAGATAACAAGTGTAATAATGATACCAGCGATCAGACCCCAAGCAGCACTTCTGCAGACGATCAAGCCAGCGATGGTGCCTGCGATACCCAAATCGGTAAAGGAGTTAGACTGCTGAACACCGATACGGCAGGATACGAAGCCCTGTACAACCAGAGTCTGGCACATTGCAATGTTCAGAATCGGGGTTACGAGAGCTACAATGGGACCGACCCAGTAACCGGTGAAGGTACCTAAACGGAAGGACTGAGCACCGCCAAACATAGAGTCCATAGCCTTGGGACCCTTCTTGTAACGTTCACAAACAACAACCTGCATAGCTGCCCATAGAGGACCGCACATACATACGTCAGGGCCGATAAAGCCCATGATGGTGTTACGAATACCAAAAATCAGGTGTGCTCTGTTCGGGTTGTAGTCCAACTTTTCGTCGGGACGGAAAGTTGCGGCATCCTGAATGAGAGACTTAGACTGTACGATATCACCGAACAGGACAACGTAAATGGAGATTACAGTGGGGATAGCCTTAATAAAGAAGGAAACCGGAGGCCAGCCAGGACCGCCAGCGCCCCAACAAGTCCAGTTGGTCCACAGATCTGCGAAGTCCGGTGTAGAGAACAGACCGTCAAAGGTCGGCCAAGCAGTCTCGCCGATTGCGGGAGCCAGGATTACAGCCAATACGATAGAAGGCAGGATACCCAGATTACCGATAAAGGCTAAAACCTTATTCTTCTGTCTCAGCTTTGCAAAACCGGTAGAGAACATCAGGAAGAATGTAACAAACAGACAGATGGTAGAAGAGATCGGCATAGTTTCCCATTTGCCGCCTGTACTAAAGATAGAGGTGATAGCTGCAACGCCGGCACCCAGAATGATACCGGACTTGATAGGAGCGGGAATCAGAGATACCAGCTTACCAGCCAAACCGGTAACGCCCAGGAAAATGGAGAAAACACCGAGCATAATTTCGAATGCAACCAAGCCCTGAAGGCGAGTTGCGGGTGTGTCAAATGTTAATACATAAGCAGTTAACAGAGGGATCGCCGGGGTAATCCATCCAGGAACTACCGGGTCGCCCAAAAATGTGTGCCACAGATACAGAAAACCGTTCAGGATAACGATTGCCAGACAGGTATTTGTGGGCATTTCCGGAATTGCGGTCTGTAGCAGCGGGATAGCGCCCAGACAAACTGCACACATCAACAAACCTTGTACATACTCAGGCCATTCAAAACGATAATGAATGCCTACGCAACGGAATTTAAAGGGCCCCAGAGGGATATAAGGAGTCTCTGTGCCATATTCACGTTTTGCCATAATAAATAACCTTCCTTCTAAAAAATCCCTTTTTTGAAAGATATTCCTTTCGACATTGAGACGAGATGACCGATTCCAGAATCTCCTTAATAACCGATTTCTCGTCGAGGTCTGCGTTTTCCCGGAGGAGAAACGCCGCATCGGCTTTTCCAGTTGGCTGCGCTTGTCGAATCATCGACACCACTTGTCGAATCATCGACACCACTTGTCGAATCATCGACACCACTTGTCGAATCATCGACACCAAAAGAAAAACAAATTTCTATTATAACTTTAAAGTTATATTTAAAGTGTTAAAAAACACTCTAAACCAAAGGTGAAGAGCAGGTTTTTGTGGCAAAATATGTAATGGTGGGTGGGTAAGAAAAAATAAATGCCACAAAAACCCGCAAAATGGAGGGCATCCTGAAAACAAAGGGATGATTACGGGAAAGGGAAAAGCAGATTTTTGTAAAATCGGAAGTAAAAGCCTTTCGGTTTTCGACATAACCTTTTGTTAATAACTATTATAACTGGAAATAAATTTTTGTAAATAGTTTTTTAACAAAAAAATATATAAATTTGATGAATGATTATTGTGCAAATATTTTAGTCGTTAAAAAATGAAAAATTCGGTTTCTTGTCGATAAAATACAATAAAATGACCGACTTTTGAAATTTAGACTAAAAATAAGAGCGGAAAAGCAGTCTATCAAACATAATTTTTATAAGTAAATCCCTAACTGAATTCTTGTAAAAAACGGAATTATCCAATGATACAAAGGAAATTATAATGCAAAAGAAAAGAGCAGATAACAGTTCTTATAAAGAAATCAAATATAATGAACGGGGGTATGCAGAAGCTATGAAATGAAACAAATATATCAAGTCCAAAAAGCAGGAAAATCAGCGAAAAATTAGATTGTGTAACCGTCCGTTCTTTTGCTAAACGATCGCCTTGTGCGGCAAATCATCTTTTGTTTTTATGATATCACGAAAGAAATGGTAAAGCAATAGGCCACTCTCCCTATATTGGCAGAGTGACCGAAAATGGTATCGATATAAAATTACGAAAAAGCTCCATTCTTTCAAGATGTCAGCTGGCTAAAACGCTCAGCGCCGCCGTTGGTTATTGTGCCGCTGCATCGAACGATACTTGCGGGCGTTCCGTTTTTTCTGCCGCTGGCGGCGGGAAAAGAACAGGAATAACCAGATGAGAGCCAGGATCAAAAGAAGGATGCAGCAAACCTTAAAGAAGGTGCTGGAAAAGAAGTTTTCCAGCTTGTCCGCGTAGTACAGAACCTTGGAAACGGAGACATCCGCTGTAGCCACCAGATCTACGCTGCCATATTCCTTGCCCTCATAAGAAACGGTCATAGAGCCGATCTTCTGGCCAGCTTGAATGGGGGCGGTAACATCATCAGGCACATGCTGCTGAATATCCAGCTTATCGGTGTCCAGATCCACAGGCACCACGGCTTTCAGATCCGAGGCGGTAGCCAAAACCACATAATCTTTTTCCGAGGACAGGCGGACAGAAACCTCCATCACGCTTTCCCCGGCCTTGACCAGGGTTTCGTTGGTGTAGTTTTGAAAGGCCCATTGGAACAATCGCTTGGTTTCCGTAAAGCTTTTGGCGGCGCCGCTTTTGTTTTTCTGACAGCCTAAAAGGACGGAAATATAGGTGTGGCCGCTTTTGGTGGCGGTGGAAACCAGACAATAGCCGGCGGGGGTGGTGTAGCCGGTCTTGATGCCATAGCAGTAGTCATAATAAACCGGGTCGGATTTGCGCAGAATCAGGTTGTTGGTGGTATAAATCAGCCGCTCTCCCTGCATATTGGTGGCAGGAAGCTTTTTCTGGGCCGTATTGACAATGGTGGCAAAGGTATCGTTTTCCATGGCTTTTTCCGCAATTTTAGCCAGATCCCGGGCGGTGGTATAGTGATTTTCGTCATGAAGACCATTGGGATTGACAAAATGGGTGCCGGTGCAGCCCAGCTTTTTCGCCCGTTTGTTCATCAGCTTGACAAATTCGGGAATGCTGCCGGAAATTTGCCGGGCCAGGGCGTTGGCCGCCTCGTTGGCGGAGGGCAGCATCAGGCAGTAAAGCAGGGTTTCCACGGTGACGGTTTCTCCTTCTTTCAGACCGCCGGAGCTGGAGGAGCTGTCAATGCCGGTGAAATCTTCCGCCGTCAGGGTGACAGTATCCGTCAGCTGGCAGTTTTCCAGGGTTAAAAGGGCGGTCATAATTTTGGTGGTGGAGGCGGGATACATTTTTTCATCCGCGTTTTCCTCGTAGATTACCATGTCCAGATCCGGATCAATCAGGATGGCGGCGCCGGCGTCCACATCGATGGACTCAATGGCGTGGGAAGGCGGCGGGCAGGCGGTAAAAAACAGAGCTGTCGCCATAAACAGGCACAGAACCTTGCGCATTTTTTGGGTCATAGAAAATCTCCTTGTTCAAAATAAAAGCTGATGAAAATTTTCACCAGCGCAAATCAGTCGTCTATAATGTAAAAATCATCGTCGGAAAAAGCGCCCCGCAGGACGGCCGGCTTGGGAGGAACGCGCTTAAGTGGATCGTAACGGAAACGCTTGCAGGCATAGTCCGATCGGACAACGCCATATTTGCGGCAGAGCATCTGACCTTGCTCCAGTTGACTGGCCAGGCCGCAGTAACGGCAATAAGGCTCCACTTGGTTTCCAAACAGCTTTTTGGATGCCATTTCCAGCACTTCCTTTCTCCTAAGGCTTTCTTCTTAAATTATAACGTATCCCTCCCTGTTTGGCTACCTTAAAATTCTTAAAATTCACACCATTAAAACATAGAGAAACAGATAAAAGTCAACAAAAAAGCCAGGACAGCCTGGAGGCATTTTCCCAAAATATAGGGCCGCAGCGGCAGGCCGGAGCCGGAAAGGACATTTGCGGTTTGGAAAACCACAGAAATCCCTCCAAAAGCCAACAGTAAGGAGCACAGAGGAAAGGCCCAGACAGACTGAGCCTGGACGGCGCTCAAACCTCCGGCGATCTCCAAAAGGCCCCACAGGAGGGCGGCGGCATTTTCTTGGGATAAAAAGGGCATGCAGCTCAAAAGCCGGGAACAGACCGCAAGTATGCCAGTTTCCTTCAAAAGCCGCACCAGTACGCTGAAAAAGGTGACAAAGGCGGTGATGGACAGGCAGGCGGAAAAGCTGTCCCGGATGGCGGTGACAATCTCCCCGTCTTGCTCCCGGGGCTGAGGCGGTACAGTCCGCTTTTCCGGCATAGGATAGGATCGGTTTAAAAGAAAGCCA
>CAZSBD010000027.1:0-12781 GCA_964605215.1 uncultured Oscillospiraceae bacterium
CTGGTGATATCGGCGTAGGCGGCAGAGAGATCGGTTACCTGTATGGTCAGTACAAGAGAATCAAGGGCTGCTTCGAGAACGGCGTTCTGACCGGTAAGGGTCTGGAATACGGCGGATCTCTGATCAGACCTGAGGCTACTGGTTTCGGTGCTACATATTATGCTAACGAAGTTCTGAAGCACGAGGGTGATTCCTTCGAGGGTAAGACTGTTGGCGTATCTGGTTTCGGTAACGTTGCTTGGGGCGTATGCATCAAGGTTGCTGAGCTGGGTGGTAAGGTTGTTACCATTTCTGGTCCTGACGGTTATGTTTACGATCCCGATGGTATTACAACTGATGAGAAGATCGGCTACCTGCTGGAGATGAGAGCTTCCGGTCGTGATAAGGCTCAGGATTATGCTGATAAGTTCGGTTGCAAGTTTGTTGCTAAGACTAAGCCGTGGGAAGTTAAGGTTGACGTGGCTATGCCTTGTGCAACTCAGAACGAAATCGACATGGAGCAGGCTCAGAAGATTCTGGACAATGGCACTAAGTACTACATCGAAGTTGCTAACATGCCCACAACTAACGATGCCCTGACCTTCCTGATGGACAAGGGTCTGGTAGTTGCTCCTTCTAAGGCTGTTAACGCTGGTGGCGTTGCTGTATCTGCTCTGGAAATGTCTCAGAACTCTGAGAGACTGAGCTGGACTGCTGAAGAAGTTGATGAGAAGCTGAAGAACATCATGATCAACATTCATAAGGTTTCTGCTGAAGCTGCTGAAGAGTATGGTCTGGGTTACAACCTGGTTGCTGGTGCTAACATCGCTGGCTTCAAGAAGGTTGCTAACGCTATGATGGCTCAGGGCTTGGTATAATTTAAGAATAAGTTATATTGAGAACTTAATGAAATCCCCCGAAGGATTTTCCTTCGGGGGATTTTTTATGCCTAAAGGCTGCTTGCTGGAACCCTTTTTCTCTTCTTTCATAAAATGTAGAGAAGGCAACTTCAATAATTGATGGAGGTTCGTAGTTATGTCAGATCGAATGACACCGGGACCGGTTGGCAATATGCCAATTCGGGAAGCGGTTTGTGTGCACACAAATAAAGTATAGCGACAAAAAATAGAAGAGTTTGATTTTAACGTAAAAAACGTATTCTTTCCTTACTTAAGAAGGGTAAAAATACAGTTTTTTTCAGAAAATTGCAAGCGCAATTTTTATAAGTACGAAAAACGTACCATTTTTTCTTCTAATTGATCGGCAACCTCTTTTTGTTTATCCGGATAAAGATGGGAATATACATGGAGAGTGGTTTGGATATTTTCATGACCCAATCGCTCTGCGATTAGCAAAGGAGAAAAGCCCATTTCAATCAGCAAAGATGCATGCGAGTGACGAAGATCATGTACGCGAATTTTTGGAATGCCAGTTTGTTCCCAGGCTTTTTTCACAGCGTAGCGGATCACATGGACAGAACAGGGAAAAATCAGATCCTCTGCTTCGGCTTTGCATAAGGTTTGAAAATAGCTTTGGGCTTTTTTCATAACAAAATCCGGCATAACAACAGAGCGAATAGATTTTTCTGTTTTGGGAGCCATGATAATGTTTTTTCCCTGAATTCGGGTCAGGGATTTGGTGATGTGGATTTGATTTTTTGCAAAGTCAAAATCTTTGCGTGTCAGCGCCATCATTTCGCCGCAGCGCATACCGCTGAAATACAGCAAATTAAGCATGAGATTTGCTGGATTTGTGGTGATATAATGGTTTGCTTTTTGAAATTCATCCCAGGTCCAAAAGGTGTTTGAAGAGATACTTTTTCCAATAGCACCGCAAGCTTTAGCTGGATTGGAGGACAGACCATAATAACGTATGCCAAAATTAAAAATGGCAGAAAGTGTTTTGTGAGCTGTAAGCTGGGTGGCAGGAGAAAGATCTCTTTGCAGCATTTGATTTTGCCATTGCCGCACCGTGTTGCAGTCCGTTTTGGAGCAGGGAATTGAAGAAAAATAAGGCTGCAGATAGTTTTTCCAATAACGCTCTAAATTGATTACGCTGGAGGGTTTTAGTCGGATCGAGCAATCTTCCCGATAAAGAGCATAAAGCTCACCGATGGGCATATTGACGCGGATTTTTCCTTTTTGTAAATAGGCTTGTTCATAGGCCTTCGCATCCTTTTGTGTGCGAAAGCCTTCTTTTTTGATGCGTTTATTCTTACCGGTAAAGTCTCTGCAATAGAAAGAGCAAAACCAGCCCTTCCCATTTTTCATTTTGTAAACGGGCATAAAATCACCTCTGGTTTTATTGTATGAAAATGGGTAGAGGAGAAATGAAAATAGCGCTCCGGATCTTTGAAATTGGGAAGAATGGACAAGTAGACCACATAAGCTGTAATAAAGGAAAGGGCAGGAGGAAGCTAGTATGATGATTGGAGTGAAAGAGGTAGCGGCGCTTTTAGAGGTCAGTGAAAGCAAAGCCTATGCGGTGATTCGAAGGCTGAATCGGGAACTGGCAGAAGAGGGATTTTTAACCGTGCGCGGCAGGGTGCCGGAAAGCTATTTAAAAAAACGATTTCATCTGGACGAATAGAAGAGATACCTCAAAGCAAATTTTCATAGAAATGCCATTGACAAGAAGGAAAACATGATATAAAATCCTATTAAACAGATAGAAAAGATAGGTTATTTGAAGGAAAAAGAGATTATGACAATTTAGGAAGTGCAGGCTAAAATTTTGCAGATGAAAAAGAAAAAAGATGTTTACATTCTAGCGCATTCATATCAGAGACAAGAGATTTTGGAAATTGCAGATTTTGTAGGCCGATTCTTATGCATTGGCAAAAAGGGCTGCTCAAGTGGAAAATCAAACAATTTTGATGTGCGGCGTCCGTTTTATGGCGGAGACCATCAAGATTTTAGCGCTGGGATAAAAATCTAAAGTTGGTACATGGTGGCTGTCCCACCGATATGCGGGCGCGGGCAAGACATGCGGAACAGGCGCGTCAGCAGCATCCAAGATGCTTTTTGCTGGTGCATCCGGAATGTCTGCCGGATGGGGTGAAAAAAGCGGATTACATAGGTTCTACCAGCGGTATTATGGAATATGCCAAAGCTAGCAATCACAAAGAATTTATCAAAGGATCTGGTATGTCATAATATGGAGATCACGACTTTGTTTGATATTTTAGATTGCTGTCAAGGCTTTGGTGGTGAAGAGATCACTATGGATGAGGAAGTACGGCTACAGGCCAAAAAGTGTATCAATAAGATGATTGCATATGGTGGTTAAGGATGGATTCGGATGAATAAAAAAGCGCTGATCGCTATGAGCGGCGGTGTGGACAGCTCAGTAGCAGCTGCTTTGATGTGGGAAAAAGGTTACGAATGCGTTGGCGTGACTATGAAATTATATGGAAATGAAGATATTCAGGTAGAAAAAGGACATCGCTGCTGCACACTCGCCGATGTGGAGGACGCCAGAAGTGTTGCGTTTCAACTGGGAATGCGGTATTATGTATTTAATTTTACAGAAGATTTTTCCCGGCAAGTGATTCAACGGTTTATTTCTGCGTATGAGCAGGGACGAACGCCAAATCCTTGCATTGACTGCAACCGATATATGAAGTTTCAAAAGCTATATCAGCGGGCAAAGATTTTGGACTGCGATACCATTGTCACAGGCCATTATGCCCGCATTGATTTTGATTCAAAAACCGGACGCTGGCTACTAAAAAAGTCCAAGAATCTGGACAAGGATCAAAGCTATGTCTTGTATTTTATGACCCAGGAACAGTTGGCCCATACCCAGTTTCCTTTGGGGAATTTTCAGGATAAGCTGGAGGTGCGGCTGCTGGCAGACCGGTACGGCTTTGTCAATGCAGGCAAACATGACAGCCAGGACATTTGCTTTGTGCCCACAGGAAATTATGGAGATTTTATGGAGCATTACACTAAAAAGTGTTATCCATGTGGCGATTTTGTGGATATACAGGGGAATGTTCTTGGGAAGCATCGGGGGATTGTCCGCTATACCATTGGTCAGCGAAAAGGTCTTGGTCTGGCTCTGCCCAAACCTATGTATGTGTGCCGCAAATGTATGGAAAATAACACTGTAATCCTTGCAGAAGAAAAAGATCTTTACACTCGGGAGCTGATCGCAGGTGATTTCAACTGGATCGCTTGTGAAGCGCCAACGCAGCCGATTTTCCTTGCCGCAAAAACCAGATATCGAGGCAAGGAAGGGGCGGCACAGGCTCAGGTTTTGCCAGATGGCAGGGTAAAAATTATATTTGAAGAGCCTCAAAGAGCCATCACAGCAGGACAAGCCGTTGTGCTATACGACGGAGATCTGGTAGTGGGCGGCGGAACAATCTTGGAAACGTAACAATAAAGAAAAGGAGAGGATATCGTGGAAAAGGAACTGACAAGAGAAGAAGCATGGAAATTGCTGACAGAGTATAATCAGGATCACTTTCATTTAAAGCATGCCTTGACAGTGGAAGGTGTGATGCGCTACTTTGCAGAAAAGCTGGGATATGGGGAAGAAGCAGATTTTTGGGGCATTGTAGGACTGCTTCACGATCTAGATTTTGAACAGTTTCCGGATCAGCACTGCATCAAAGAGCAGGAGATTATGCGTGAGCGCGGACTGGATGAGCGTCTGATCCATGCTACGGCCAGTCACGGTTATGGAATTACGGTGGATATTCAGCCTGAGCATTTGATGGAAAAGGTGCTTTATGCAGTAGATGAGTTGACCGGCTTGATTGGTGCCGTTGCGTTAATGCGGCCCTCCAAAAGCGTTTCCGACCTGGAAGTGAAATCGGTAAAAAAGAAATACAAGAGCGCGAATTTTGCGGCAGGCTGTTCTCGCGAGGTGATCCAGCAAGGTGCAGATATGTTGGGATGGGATCTGTCAGAGCTAATTGGAAAAACCATTCTTGCTATGCGAAGCTGCGAGGAAATTTACGAAAATTTTTGAGAATAACACAGGAGTGAAACATTTAAAGAAGGGACTATATCCGGATGTGGTATAGTCTCTTTGACAATTTTATAACAATTTCGGTTAAAAAGTGTTAATTTTTTATCAAATTACAATTAAAATTGCAATAAGAAAAGAGATGTGATATAATTCCTTTATATACCGTAATTTCAATTTATAAGACGAAACTTTACAGCATCTTCCGGAGGAGAAACCGATGGTCAGGGTCAAATTTTCGTCAAAAATTGCTTTGTGTTTTTGTTGCAAAGGAGAAGGAAAATGGCTGAAAAAACAGCACTGATTACAGGTGCAGCCTCCGGTATTGGCAAGGCTTGTGCTTGGAAAATGGCACAGGAAGGCTATCATATTGTGATTGCCGATATTGATTTCACAGGCGCTCAGAAAGTGGAAAATGCCTTAAAGGAAGCGGGCTATTCTGCTTTGGCAGTCCAAATGGATGTGGCAGATGAAGACCAGGTGGAGGCCGGCTTTGATTCCATGCTGGAAACCTTTGGTTCCTGTGATTTGGTGATGTCTAATGCCGGTGTGCAAATCGTTCATCCCTTTGAAGATTACCCGTTTTCCGATTGGAAAACGATGATGGCCATTCATGGGGATGGGGCGTTTTTGGTTTCCCGGGCGGCTTACCGCCGCATGAAGGCTTCCGGAAAAGGCGGACGCATTGTATTTACCGGTTCGGTTCAGTCATTCATCGGTTCAAAATTAAAAGAACCATATAATTTTGCTAAGCACGGTGTTGCAGGGCTTGCCAAAGCCATCGCCAGAGAAGGGGCGGAATACGGGATCTATACCTATACCATTTGCCCCAGCTTTATTAAAACGCCTTTGGTGGAAAAGCAGATTCCGGAGCAGGCGGCTTCTTTGGGTATAGATGAAGATCAGGTGGTAAAAAACATTATGCTGCGGGATACGGTAGATGGCGTATTTACCACTGTAGAAGATGTTGCCAATACCCTGGCGTTCCTGGCTCAGGATACCGGCGCGCTAACCGGTCAATCGATTCGCCTGACTCATGGCTGGGTCATGATGTAATGCGGCGCACAAAGCTTGGAATAGAATATCTGTTTTACAGCAGATAGCAAAACGGTAATTAATATTGCTATTTTACTTTGGAAGGGAAGAGAAATATGAGCAGACTGTACATTGAAACGCCCAGTCAAGCCCAAAAGATTATGGAAGGCTTGTACCGGGATATGGAGCATCGTATGGCAGCCAGCCCTCCGGGCCTTTGTCCAGTGGATATGGCGCTGTCATTTTTAAAGCTATGCCATGCCCAGACATGCGGCAAATGTGTGCCATGCCGGATTGGCTTGGGACAGCTGGCTACGCTTTTGGATCGTGTTTTAGAGGATGAGGCGGATCTGGATACCCTGGATCTGATTGAAAAAACGGCCCGTGTCATTGCGGATTCTGCAGATTGCGCGATTGGCTTTGAAGCAGCAGCTATGGTTCTGCGGGGCGTGCAGGGTTTCCGGGAGGATTATGTGGAGCATATTATCAATCATCGCTGTATTTCCGGCTTAACACAGCCGGTTCCCTGTGTATCCCGATGTCCGGCCCATGTGGACATTCCAGGCTATATTTCCTTAGTACATGAAAAGCGTTATGCAGACGCCGTTCGTTTGATCCGGAAGGATAATCCTTTCCCCTCTGCCTGCGCTTTTGTCTGTGAACATCCATGTGAAGAAAAGTGTCGTCGCAGTATGGTGGATAATGCCATTAACATTTGCGGTCTGAAGCGTTATGCTGTAGAGCAGGCCGGCATTGTACCGGCTCCCGCCTGCGCTGCATCCACCGGTAAAAGAATTGCTGTTGTTGGCGGCGGCCCCGGCGGCTTATCTGCAGCTTACTTCCTGAGCCTGATGGGTCATCAGGTAGTCGTTTATGAAAAACTGCCTAAGCTTGGCGGTATGCTTCGTTACGGCATTCCGGATTATCGTCTTCCTCAGGAGATTTTGAATCGGGACATTGATTGTATTTTATCTACCGGCGTAGAGGTACATACCGGCGTAGCTGTTGGTGAGGATATTCCCTTTGAGCAGATTGAGCAGGAATACGATGCAGTCTGTATTTCTATTGGCGCTCATAAGGATAAGAAGATTGGCATTCCTGGAGAGGAAAGCGAAGGTGTTATGAGTGCGGTTGAGCTGCTGCGCAATATGGGCAACGGCTGTCGGCCAGACTTTGCAGGCAAGCGGGTCGTTGTTATTGGCGGCGGTAATGTATCTATGGATGCTACCCGTACTGCAAAGCGTCTGGGCGCGGCTTCTGTCACTTGTATGTATCGCCGCCGGGTAGAAGATATGACAGCTTTGGCGGAGGAAATCGAAGATGCAGCGGCGGAAGGCTGCGAGATCAAGCCGTTGCAGGCGCCGGTTGCTATCCAGGCAGATGAAAATGGCCGGGTTGCCGCTATTGTTACCCGTCCGCAGATGATCGGCCCGGTAGGCAGAGATGGCCGTCCCCGTCCCCAGAACAACGGCGAGCCGGATCTGGTAACACCCTGTGATATCGTTATTGTGGCAATTGGTCAGGGAATTGATTCGGAGGCTTTTGAAGAAGCGGGTATCCCTACCGTTCGAGGTACCATTTCCACTTTGCCGGATTTGATCGTCAAGGGCAAGCCTAAGGTATTTGCCGGCGGAGATGCGGTTACCGGCCCTGCAACTGTGATCCGTGCCATCCAGGCCGGTAAGGTTGCTGCTGCCAACATTGATAATTTCCTGGGCTACCATCATCAGATCCAGGCGGATGTAGAGATTCCGTCGGCACGCCTGTCTGCAACGCCGGCATGCGGCCGGGTAAATCCGGGCAGCCGTCCGGCTTGCGAGCGTGCAAATGATTTTGATTTGGCGACCCTTGGTATGACAGAAAATGAGGCAATGCAGGAATCGTCCCGCTGCCTACGGTGTGATCACTTTGGCTATGGCAATTTTAAGGGAGGGAGACAGAGTAAATGGTAAACGTAAAGATTGACGGCAACCCGGTTTGCGTGGAAAACGGAACTACCATCAAACAGGCTGCGGAAAGCGTGGGCATTCAGATTCCCTCGCTGTGCTATTTAAAGGATTTAAACGAGATCGGCGCTTGCCGCGTGTGCTGTGTCGAAGTAGAAGGCGAACAGCGTATGGTTCCCTCCTGCAACAATCCGGTGCAGGAAGGTATGGTTATCTATACCAATTCTCCCCGTGCCCGGGAAACCCGTCGTACCAATGTGGAGCTGATTCTTTCTCAGCATGACGGACGCTGTTCTACCTGTGTTCGATCCGGCAACTGTAAATTGCAGAGCCTGGCTAACGATTTGGGCATTTTGGAAAATTCCTATGAAGAGGATCTGCCTAAAGGCATCAAGAGCCGTTGGACCAAAACCTTCCCATTGTTCCGGGATGCGAAAAAATGTATCAAATGTATGCGCTGCGTACAGGTTTGCGATAAGGTACAGACCTTGAATGTTTGGGATCTGACCAGTTCTGGCAGCCGTTCTACGGTGGATGTTTCCTTTAATCGTCGGATTAAGGATGCGGATTGTTCTTTGTGCGGTCAGTGCATTACCCATTGCCCGGTAGGTGCTCTGCGGGAGCGTGACGATACGCAGCGTGCTTTTGAAGCTTTGGCGGATCCGGAGAAGATCACTGTGATCCAGATCGCACCGGCTGTGCGTACGGCCTGGGGTGAAGCCTTTGGCTTAAAGCCGGAACAGGCAACGGTTGGCCGTCTGACTGCGGCTTTGCGTAAAATGGGCTTTGATTACATCTTTGATACTACCTTCTCTGCGGATTTGACCATTATGGAGGAAGGTTCCGAATTCCTGGAGCGGCTGCAAAAGGGTGACCTTGCCAAGTATCCTATGTTCACCTCATGCTGTCCGGGTTGGGTGCGCTTTTTGAAGAGTCAGTATCCCCAGCTTGTACCGCAGCTGTCTACCTCCAAATCTCCCCAGCAGATGTTTGGCGCCAGCGTCAAGACATGGTTTGCGCAGAAAATGGGCATTGATCCCAAGAAGATCTTCTGCATTTCTGTTATGCCTTGTGTGGCAAAGAAAGCGGAATGTGATCTGCCGACTATGCAGAATGAAGCATACGGAGCAGATGTGGATATGGTTCTGACTGTACGGGAAATTACTCGTATGCTGCGGGCAGAGCATTTGAACCCGATAGATCTGCCGGAGGATGCGTGCGATTCTCCCATGGGTGAGCATACCGGTGCAGGCGTTATCTTCGGCGCTACCGGCGGTGTTATGGAGGCTGCTTTGCGGTCTGCTTATTATCTGGTAACTGGCAGCAATCCGCCTGCGGACGCTTTCCGCAATGTGCGGGAAGTTATGACAGATGATGTCCTCGGTCTGCATAATCCAGGCCGCGGCTGGCGGGAAGCTACCTTTGATGTGCAGGGTACACCAGTTCGTGTGGCAGTTGCCAGCGGTTTGGGTAATGCACGGGCTTTGTGTGAAGCGTTGCTTGCAGACAAAGTGCAGTATGATTTTGTAGAGATTATGGCATGTCCTGGTGGCTGTGCAGGCGGCGGCGGCCAGCCGATTCATGATGGAGAGGAATGTGCTTTGACCCGTGGTCAGGTGCTTTACGATCTGGATCAGGCTGCGGACCTGCGGTTCTCTCATGAGAATCCTTCCGTACAGGCTTTGTATGCGGAATATATGGAAAAGCCCCTTTCCGAACGTGCGGAAGAATTGCTGCATACAGATCATAAGGGTTGGTTTATGCCTACCCGTCCGGATTATGCAAAGAATTTTGAAACCGAATAAACAGGCTTAATCGCAAATTGTAAAATTATAGAAATTAACAGGCTCAAGCCCCGGACTTTTGAGCAGAACGAAATTGTAAAATCTTACGAAACCTGGCGCTTTTAAGTGCCAGGTTTCGTTTTTAGGTAGAAGGGCTGTACCTAAAATTCTGCCCTTGGCTAAAATCTATGTAGTATAGAAAATAGAAAATCAAGAAATTTTGTAACGAGGATGCTGCGTACCAAACTCGTACGATTTTAAGGGATAGAGAAAAATAAACGGAATAAAATATTTTGTAAAACCGTGTTATTTGAAAATAGAAACAGAGGCGATAAAACCGTGTCAAAAAATTCATAAAAATAAAGTATATGATGCGTGTAGAAGATAAGAAGCATCAAGTTATCTGAAAACCTATAAAACGGTAATGAATTCTGAGCGGGCATAGCCAACCGTCCCATTGAAATTTACAGTATACCACCCATCATAGGTACCAAGGATCTGGAGTTCCGCACCATTTTCAGCTTGCGCCAGGATACTGCTGTCATAGGTTGGGCGGGATCGAATGTTTAAATGTCCAGATTGGATGGTGACAACACCGGTATATTGGGGCTGAGGGTCTACAAAGGGAACGCCTAAAAATTCTGTTACGGAATACGCCAGATTTTTGGCAATATCCCGCAAATTGTTTTTGATCCAATTCGCGTCATCCAAATTATCGTGATAGGCGATTTCGATCAAAACAGCGGGTGCCCGGGTTCGGGTCACTTCTCCGATGGAAGTGGTGGGAACTGCCTTAACCAGGGAAGGAGTTGGATAAATGGATTTGAAGTTTTGAGCGATGATGTCGGCAGCCCGTTTGCCTTGGGTGCTATTGGGAGAATAATAGACATCTGTGCCCTGCAGCCGTCCGGCGAGAGATTCAGGTGCGGCGTTAGAATGCAGAGCCAGATGCAGATCAAAATTACCGGCGTTGGAAGCGGCAATAGAGGAAGCAGCCGTCATATCCGGCGTGTTTCGAACAAACTCCACGCCGCTGGCAACCAAATAAGGCTCCATATAATCGGCAATCAGGTTCATATATTGTTCTTCTGTGCCGCCGTTGATAAATTCGTTAAATTCCTGCGTGGATGGGCTTAGGTAGATAATGGGCATACAATCAGACCTCCTAAAATGAATACTATATCCTAATCCTATGCACTAAATAAAAAAAGGTAACAAAAAAGGATGACATTTCGTCACCCTTTGAATCGTTATCATGATTCCCGATTGGATTCTTCCGTTGTAGCTGCTTCTATTTTTCCATCGCCAGGGATCAAAACCGCCAGGGCCTGCTTGTTGTTGCGGATCTCCACTTTGGTATGATCGCCTCCGAATTCTCCGTCTACCGTCCAGGCCAGAGGAATTTCCGATTCTACTGTAATGTGCGAGGCTTTGAAGGTAAATACCATATCATTTCCCGGTGTGCCCACAAACAAATAGTTGACCACATTTTGAATATCCAAAGGGGTCACCGGATTGCGGATAAATGTTCCTTCAAATAAGCCGTCATTCATTTCTACCTTTCTGGGCAGCAGGCTGCGGAAGCCGCCAAAGGTGCCAGTGCCGGAAATGGCGCCGTATACAAATTCATCCTCCATCACTTGACCATCATAGGTAATGCATACTTTATAGCAGTGGAAAGGCTCCAGATGCTTAAGGCATTCTACCAGATAGGCGGATTTTCCAATGGCATTTTTTACATTTTGCGGTGTGATATAGGAAATTTCCGTAAACGCACCAAAACCTGCAATATAAGTGAAGTTCCGATCATTAAAAGAACCGATGTCGCAATAAAAGGGAACGCCGTTTACAATGGTTTCCGCCGCTTTTAAAGGCTGTTTGGAGATTTTTAGATTGGTGGCAAAATCATTTACTGTACCAGCTGGGATATAGCCTAAAAGAGGCTTGCTCTTTAGAGTCATTAGTCCGGAAACTATCTCATTCAAAGTACCATCGCCGCCGCTGCAAACCAAGAGATCGTAATTTTCCCCGTCCTGACAGACCTTTTCATAAGCATCCTGCCCTTTTTGTGTGATAAATAAATGCAGGTCATAGCCAGCTTTGGTAAAAGAATCCAAAATAGAAAGCAGCACCTTATGAATGGCGCCGGTTCCGGAATGGGGATTTATAATAAACAGCATTTTTTTTAGCATAGGAAATCCTCCTTTTTTTCTGATTATACCCCACGTAATTTAGTTTACCAAGCTAAAAAAACAATTTTAACAAAAAATTTTCATCCCGTCCCTTCTTTTCTCTTCGATAAGTAATTCTGCTGAAAATATTTTTCAGAAGACTGTTTTTAGCGGCAGCGTCTGGCAAAGCATAATAATAAGCTTTAAAATCCTGCTGTTTTTCAGGGAGTGGCTTGGGACGTTCTTTTTGCTTTAACAACAGCGATTGTTGTGCCTCCAGCTTAAGCAGCTGCTCCTGAAAAAAAAGATCAGAGCAAAGTCCTTCTTCATAAGCATAGGTAATTTTTTGTATATGTCGCTGTATTTTTTTCAGTTGTATCTCAAGATTTGCGGCAGAATTAGAAGCGGGCTGTGGACAAAAGCGATAATCTGAAAGCTGCTGGGATAAAAAATCCAGAACCGTCTCTTCAGCCAAAGAAAGCAAGATACTTTTATTTTCCCGGCAATGAGGACAAAATAGACGGTCATAAGCAGGCTTTCGGCCTTTTTGCCTTTGTATTTTCTGCCCGCAAAAATCGCAGTACAGCAGGCCGGAAAAGGGATTGCGCGGTTTATGGGGAGCGGAAGATCTTTGGGGAAACCGGCTTTGCACAGCATCGAAAAGCTGCGCAGAGACCAAAGCGGGGTGATGCTGTAGCCGAATGATCCAATCCTCTTGGTCATTCATCAGATAACGGTGGGGATCTTCTGTGGAGGTACGCTTTAGCTTATGTCGTCGATTCCAATAGAGATTTCCCAGATAGATTGGATTTTTCAGCATTTTTAAAACAGTGGTTCGGTTCCAGCTGCCGCCACTTTTTTTGGTGGGAACGCCGGATTGGGTCAAAAA
>CAZSBD010000028.1:0-12446 GCA_964605215.1 uncultured Oscillospiraceae bacterium
GGATATACGCAAAGGGGCCGACTGTGGCAAAGCGGCCAATCCTGCTTTCATAAACCTGGGAGCTGTTGACGCTGGTGCCTTCTCCGATCCTGGCGCGATCCAGACGGGTATTGGGGCCTAACACGGCGTTTTTGCCGATCTGACAGCCCTTCTCTATCATGGTTCCGGGCAAAATGCGGGTGCCGGCGCCGATGACAGCGTCCGGGCTGATATAGGTGTGAGCCGGGTCCATGATGGTCACCCCTGCCTCCATATGCTTGCGATTAATCTGCTCCATCAATTTTTTCTGCGCCTCATAAGCGTCCCAAGGGCTGGTGACCTCCATCACCATATGCTCCATATGGTACAGGTTGGGAACAGCGCCAGCCTGGATCGCGGCGTTTACCAGATCAAACAGACATGCCGGAGCCTGACCCAGCGCCTTTTGCAAAACGGAATTTTTAAAGACCACAGCGTGAAGCGCCCGCTCCCCGCCGCCGCTGCCGATACCAGAAACTTCATCATCTATATCCCGCAAAATGGAATGCTTCTGGGACTGATAACCCTGGCAGCATAAAACGGTCACATCCGAGCCGGTAGCCAAATGGGTGCGCAGCAGATTTTCATAGTCTTCCTTCACAAGCTCCGGGATGGGAGCGGACAGCAAAAGCAGATGCTCCGCGCTTTTCAGCATGTCCTCCCGGCCCAGCTGAACATACCGTTCCTCAGTGGGACAGATCACAGCCTCGGCACCGGGAATATCCGGCATCTCCCCATTTTTTATATGATAGATGCCGGAAAGCTTGTCCTTAGGCAGCTGGCCGCAGATCCATTCTCCCGCAGAAGAAAATAAAATCTCCCGGGAAAAGCTGCAGATGCCATCGGTTCCCCGGCAATTTTCCATTAAAACAGCATAACATGAAGCCATAGCTTCACCTCATTTCTCTTTTTTCTATATTAAATTTATGATACCACAAATTTTACATTTTGAAAATCCAGCATTCTTTCCGCAGACACCAGTAATTCCAGCCTACGGCATAATACGTTCATTCTACTACATTTATATCAAATTTTCATGTAAAATACAACCATTTTTTCAAGTTTTGCCTTTTTCAGCAGAAAAAAACAAACAGGACATCTAATAGTATGCCCTGTATTGGTAAAAAGTCTATGACATGATTTTTCAATTTTAAACTTACGCAGACTCAGACTTTTGCCGCAGATGCCGCAGCTTTCCTTTATAAAAAGTCCCACTTTCATTTTCTTATGGCCTCATTCTTTTTTTCAGCTGCCGGATATCCTCGCCTAAAAAGCGGAGATGGCGGAATTCCCCGTTGAGCCGGGAGGCAATGGCAGGAGAATACCGTTTTTCAAAATCCACAGGCTGAAGATTGGTATTGATGATCATGGGCTTTCCCGCCATCAGTCTGCCGTTGAGCAAAGCATAAAAGGCGGAGATCGTATAGGCCGTGGTCAGTTCCGTGCCCAAATCGTCGATAATCAACAAGTCGCATGCTTCATACCGGCGGATATTCTGCCGGGCTTCCTCCCCGCCGGTTTGGGAAAACTTATCCTTTTCATATTGCTCCAGCACATGGATGGCCGTGTCATAGCACACAGAAAAGCCCTGCTCTGTCACGGTCTTGGCAATGCATGTGGAAAGATAGGTCTTACCCAAGCCGGAAGGGCCGAACAACAGCAAATTTTTCGCCCCCAAATGAAAATGCCGGGCGTATTCACTGCACAAATCAAAGTTAAACTCGATGTTCTGCCGGGGAGAAATGCCCAGGCGGCTATCCGGCTGAGAGGAATAATAATCAAAGCGGAAGCTTTCAAAGTTTTCGTTTTCAATGGGCAGAACGCAGGACAGACGCTTGGTTAAAATCGCCGCATACCGCTCCTTTAAGCAGCTGCACATTTCCGTCCCCACATAGCCGTAGCCCTTGCACTTAGGACAGAGATAGCGGACGTCCAGATAATCCGACGCAAAGCCATGGAGAGCCAAAAGCTGCCGCCGTTTTTCCCGCAGCCGCTGATTTTCCTGGCGGATGGCAAAGATCTTCTCTTCCGGATCTCCTTTCTCCTCCAAAACAGCCGCCATCACCGAGGAGGCGGCAGCCGCCATTTTCGCCTGGATATGCCGAAGCTCAGGCACCTCTGCCCCGGCCTTGTCCCAACGCTGCCGGGTCTCTTCCTCCAGCGCCAGCCTGTCCTCTTCCAGCTGCCGTTTGGCCTGGGATAAGATTTCCTTGTCCATCTCTTATTCCTCCTTGTTCCGGCCGATCTCCCGCAGCCATTCCTTTTCCCATTCTGCCAGCTCACCCTTGGGAGCCGGCTGATGGATGTAATTCTTTTCCGCCGTGGTTTTTTCATAAGGCCCTTTCGGCCGGGTGGCCGGCTCAAAGGCTAAAATTTCCGACGGGGTATGAACGCCCGCCTGATGCCACCGATCGGTAATGGCCTTAAGATAACGCCAGCTGAACTTGCCAATGGCCTTTTCCGTCCGTTCCTTGGCCATCTGAAAGGCTTCCTTGCCAAAGCCCTGGCGCACCAGCTGGGAAAGATACCGCTTTTCCACGGCGGTAGGTTCCCGGTCGTAACCCCCCAAAACCGTCATCAGCTCCCGGATATGGGGCGCTTCGTTGTCCCGCCGCTCCAAATAATCCGTGGCCTTGGTCAGGGTAGTCAGACCCATATCCGCCCAAAGGTAGGTTTCCTCCGCGATAGCCTTACGGGTCACCTGGCCGCCCCGGGCCTTCAGATCGCTTAACAGCAGCATCAACACATCCGCAGGCAGACCCAAATGGTCATAAGCGGTGAACAGAGTCTTGAGCTGGGCGCCGGTCAGGGTACGCCCCAGGGCGCTTTCCGCCGCCTGGCACACAGCGGCAAAGCGGTGATCCCCCATCCGGGCGTCGCTTAACTCCTGGGGACTGTAGGCAGGAGACTTTTCCTTTTTTTCCGGTAGATCCTGGGAGTTGACCATCAGCTCCAGGCCGGTCAAGGTAAAAACTGCCTTTTCAAAGCGCAGCTTGTCAAAGCCCAGATCCTTGCGGGCCTGTTCCTCCTCAAAGCCCTTGCCCTTTTCCAGCAGATACAGGTACAGCAAAGCGCCGTCCCCGTCCCCAGTGCGCAGCAGCTTGCGGACGATATCCTTTTGAACCAGCAAAAATTGCTCATTTTGAGAAACCAGGGATAATAATGACAAAATAAACTTCCTTTCTATTCCATCATAGCAGATTGCAGATACTGGGCTGCCCGCAGGATTTTTTGCCGCTCCTCCCCTGTGGCGTTTTTCAGATCGCTCTGCATCCGCCGCAGGATGCCTCCCCGCAAATCGTTTTCCTGAATGCCCTCCCACAGGTTGGCCGGTTCATGAGTTTCATCCTCTACCACACAGTGGAAAAAGGCCCGGTTTAAAGCCCGATCCAAAGCGCCCAAACCAATCTCATAATTTTTGGTGCCGGTCAGGGTGAGCCGCAGGCAGGTATATTCCCGCTGCTCCGGCATATGGATGGCAATCTTTTCCTGCAAAGCCCCGTCGGAAAAGAGATCGGAAATATCCACCTCCATTCTCTTAAGAGTTACGGTTTTGGTGGCCACGAAGGAAAGCTTCACATCCTGCTTGTCCACCTGGCCAAAAAGATAGCCCCGCCGCCCTTCTTCCCGGGCGGTAAGGGCGCAGAAGGAGCCGGGACAGGCGTAATAGGTCTTTCCCGCCTTCCGCAGGCCGCTTGTCTGGTGGTTATGACCGGCAGCGATATACGTAAAGCCGCTGTCTGATACCTCCCGCGGCTCTATGGGATTATAGCCGCTGTCCGGCCGCAGCAGATCGCCATGGATGCAGCACAAGTTAACCTTGTCCGGATCCAAATTTTCTTTCAGGGAAATATAAGCAGAATCCTCCTCAAAGGCGGCGCCGTAAACCATGGTTTTGCCGTCTGCCAGGGGAACACCAGTCAAAAGCCGGCTGGAAAACACATGAACCTGGGAAGGCACATAAGAACAGGCATAGGGGCTTTCTGTATAGTAATAATCATGATTGCCCGGGGAAATAAACACGGGACACCGGCACCGGCCCAGAATGGCCATGGCCCGCCGAGCCAGATCGCCAGACGGATTGGGATCGTCAAACAGATCCCCGGCCAAAAGCACGGCATCCGCCTGCCGGCTGTTTGCCAGACCGATCATATCTGCCAGCGCCTGCCACTGGGCCTCCTGTGCCTCTTTCGCCCGATCCGGCGGTAAAAAGGAAAAAGCTGCCCCCAAATGGATATCCGCCACATGGATAATTTTTGCCATTTATGATTCCCCTTTCCGACGCTGTGCCCTGGATTTCCCATAATGTTTTATTATACCACAAAAACATCATCTAAGCAAAAGAAAAGAGCCGCCTTTTGGACGGCTCTTTCCTGAAAGGATAAAGAGAAATAAAAGAATTGAAGAGAAAAACAAAGAAGTTTTTGCAAGTGTTATTATAGCAAATATCACAGCAGGATTTGTGAATAAATCGTAAATAACCTGTAAAGAAACCACAACAAAAGCAAATTCCTGTCTGGCAAATTGTGAACAAACAAAAAAAGAAATGCCCT
The DNA here is from genome assembly GCA_964605215.1 of uncultured Oscillospiraceae bacterium. Lineage (GTDB taxonomy): Bacteria > Bacillota > Clostridia > Oscillospirales > Butyricicoccaceae > CAZSBD01. The sequence goes on from CAZSBD010000028.1 coordinate 4,572, forward strand.
CCCCCGCCATAGCCTGAACAGCTGTCACAATACAGGGCTTTGCGCACAAGCGACAAGGCTGTTCGTAAGAACAGCCTTGTCGCTTCATCACAAAATAAAAGGTTGAAAAGAGAAATTAGGGGGTTTTGTTTCGTCATCTTTCTTGGTACGCCCTTATTATACCCCAGAATCCGGGCGAATGTGTGAACAAACTAAAAACGAACTGTGAAGCTTCTGAAAATCCCCGAAGCTTTCCCTTATTTTTTAACCAAACAATGGAGATATTCCAGGGTCATGTCTGCTTTGTGGCTGCGGTTTTCCGCCCGATCCGCTCGGAAACGGCGATAAGGCACGGTAAACACCCGGTATTCTCCATAGGACTTGAGAATCCTTTCAATGGTTTCCAGAGGCATCAGACCCTCGTTATTATAGCTGAGAAAAATATACCGGAACTGAGCCTTGTCAATGAGCTTTGTAAACTGCTCCGCCACCGTCCTTTTGGAGCAAAACAGGCTTTTCTGGGCGGAATAATCCCGCAGGCCGGTCTTGCCAAACAGCTGAGGCGCGTCATACCGGGCAATGGTTTCCAGAACATGATAATTGGAGCCGTACTGCCGGGTGTTATAGGGCGGATCCAGATACAGGATATCCCCGGCAATTTTATCCATCAAACCCACGGCATCCTCACACATAGCCCGGCAGTTCCGCCCGCCGCCGATCACCGGCAGCAGCTTCAGCTCCAGGGGACGGGTCGCTGTTTTCTTCATTTTTTTTAAAAACGCCCCATAAACGGACGCGGTATTGGCACAGCGATCCATGGAATTGATCAGGCTGGCCAGATAATAAAAATAAGTGCCGTCGTCCATTTTGCCGGATAAACGGTACTCGTTTAATGTCTGCCGGATGGCATCGCACTTTTTGCCGTTTTCATCGCTGAAATAGGCCCGGCCGCTGCCCGAACCCAAACAGTAATTTTGATAAATAAAGCCCTCCTGCCCGGGCAGATCCGCAAGCTCCGGCAAAAAGCCGCTGTCCATTTCCGGGTAATTTTCCATATAGTGACGGTTTAATACATAGCTGAAATACTGATTGTCGTTGGCGATTACCTGACAGCCCTTTTGCTTATAGGCCGCCGCTACCACACCAGTCCCGGCAAATACATCCGCAAAAATCTTTCCCTGCAGGTTTTCCCCGCAGACCTGACGGATGCAATCCTCCAAAAAGGCCAGCAGAGAATGCTTGGAACCAATATAATTCAAAATCATCGCCTCCCACATCTGCGCTTAAAAAATCCCAGTTTTCGACAACCCTTTTTAGTATACTGGATTTTGTTTCCTGAGGCAATACCTGTCCTCCTTCCCTGGTGCAAAAAAACTTTTCCCAGACACCACCCAAAAACTTAATAAACCTGATTTTTTTGCAAATCTCACCTTTTTTCTGGGCTTTTGGAAAAATATCCAGTATAATAAAAGAAAAAAGGATGGAGTTTCCCTCCCCTTTAAATTTGAAACAGGAGGTATCCCTATGAAGTGTCCCCACTGCGGCGTGCATTTTGACGATTCGGAAACACGCTGTCCCTTCTGCGACTGTCGGGTTTCCGGCAGCAAGCGCGAAAAAAAGGATTGCAAAATAAATACAGACACCGGCTTTTTCCAGGAAGAAGAGACAAAAAAGAAAAGCTTTACCCAAGATCAGACCTTTACCCAAAAGTTTACCACCCAGAAAAAAAATTCTCCCAAGCAGGCCAAATTCAAAAAGCAGCCTATTTTTACCCAATCCCAAAATTCTGGAAAAGGGCGAGGTTGCGTTATCATTTTGGTAGTGATTATGCTGATCTTTGTTCTTACCTCTGTGATTGTCAATTTTTCTTATAATCTTTTGGACTCCTCAGCTGCCCCTGAAAAAAGCTTTACGGAAGAATGTACAGCAGATTTTGTCGGCGCTTACAGCACCCCGGACGGCCGTCAGCTGGCATTGGACGGGGACAATAGCTTTACCCTGACCGAAAACGCAGCCACCTATTCCGGCTATTATAGCGTTTCATTCTCGGACGCAGATTATAACGAAAGCTACCCCGCAGAATCCTACACCGGCTACAGTCTGTATCTTTCCTTTGATGAAAGCGGCACCCCCATGCCGGATGGGCACGATTACGCTTTTTATGAGATGTATGTCCCCGATGACCATCCCGACACCCTGATTGTCTGCAATTACGAGGATGAAGAGGCGGATCTCGCCTTTACCCGTCTGGATTCCGCTGCCTAAACTCCAGGCAACCGACAAGCTGAAAAAAGCCCCAAAACGGGGCTTTTTATTTTTTATATATGTATAATTATGCAAATTTTCATATTTTTCTTTGAAATTTGTCCGCAAAAGACGGACGATAATCCCAAAAATTCCTGAAAATCTTGCATTTTCTGTCCTTTTGGAGCGGACAATTAAACAGTCTCTTCCCCGGTTATGCGGCCTGCCTCCACCCAGAAGGTCTTGCCCCCCTGAACCCGGCTCAGCTTTTCCCGTTCGCAGCATGTAATCAGCACCTGGCCGCCGGAGATTTGGTTGATGACAAAATCCTGCCGCCGCATGTCCAGCTCGGAAAGCACGTCATCCAGCAGCAAAATGGGATATTCCCCGCTGTCCCGGTAAAACATTTCCCGCTCTGCCAGCTTTAGGGCCAGGGCAATGGTGCGGATCTGCCCCTGGGAGCCGTAAGCCTTGGCGGATTCCCCGTCAATAAACAGCAAAAGATCATCTTTGTGCGGGCCGGACAGGCATGACCTGGCGGCAATCTCCGCCCTTCGGTGATTGCGGGCATGCGCCCAAAGCTCCCCGGTAATCTGGGCGGCAGAAGCAAAGGGATCGGTAACCGAGGATACGGTGCTGTAAGCTATGGTCAGTTTTTCCCGGCCTCCCGCCATAAAGCTATGGATTTCCCGGGCATAGCCTTCCAGGTTTTTCAGATAATAGGCTCGATAGCGGATGAGAAAGCCGCCCACCTGACACATACGCATGGTGAAATCATCCAATGTGTCCAAAAGGGATGGTTTTTCCTCGCAATCCCGCAAAATCCGGGTTTTATGTTCCAGAAGCTTATGATATTCTTCCAAATAACGGCTGTAATTGGGCTTGAGCTGGCACAAAGCCCCATTCACAAACCGTCTTCTGGCTGCGGCGCCTTCCCGAATCAGATACAGATCCTCCGGGCAAAACAGGACACTGCGCAGCCGGCCTACCACATCCGCCTGTCTTTTTTCCCGCAGGCCGTTGACCCACACAGAAAGACTGCGGCTCCGATCCAGCCGGGCACGGATGGTGTTTTCCCGGCCGTCCCCGTCAAAAACCCCGGAAATTTCCCCGGTTTCCTGGCCAAAAGCAATCATATTTTTCTTATTTCCCCCTCGAAAGGTCTTTAAATGGGACAAAAAATATACCGCTTCCAACAAATTGGTCTTGCCCTGGGCGTTTTCCCCGCAGATCATATTCACCCCCGGATCTAAAAGAACCCGAGCTTTTTCATAATTGCGGAAATGCTCCAGCTCCAGCTGATGAAGCTTCATCTATTCCACCAGCAAGATCACATCATCCAGCTGGACGGTATCTCCCGGCCGGATCTTTTTGCCCCGCTGGGTGCAAACCTCGCCGTTGACCGTCACTTCCCCGTTTGAAATCCGGATCTTCCCTTCCCCGCCGCTGACAGTGATGTTGGCAAACTTTAAAAGGGCTTCCAGCTTGATAAATTCGGTGTCGATTTTAATTTTATGCATTGGCTTTCAACCTCACTGGCAAAACTAAATAGGTGAACTTTTCCCCTTCTACAGGCTGGAACACCATGGGGTTTAAGCTGCTCTTCATACAGATAATTACTTCTTCATCGTCAATGGCCCGCAAAGCATCCAGCAAATAACGGTTGTTGAAGCCGATTTCCAGATTTTCCACCTGTCCTTCATAGGTACACTCATCATAAGACTTACCGATGGCGGTAATACAGCTCATTTGTAAAACATCCCCGTCAAAGAGCATGCGAACCGGATTTTTCAGCCGTTCACTGACAATCAGGGAAACACGTTCCAGGGATGCGATGAAATCCTTGACCCGGATCTTCAGCTGGCAGGAAAAATCCTGAGGAATAGCGCTGTGATAATTTAAAAACTCGCCCTCCAGCAGCCGGGAAATCAGAACCGTTGGACCCAAACGGAATAAAATATGCTTGGTGTCCGGATAAATTTCCACCGGATCCTCACAATCTCCCAAAATCCGTTCCACCTCCCGCAAAGCGGAGCCAGGCACCACAAATTTCATGCTGCCCTGGATATCCGGAATGGTTTCCCGGCGTACGCTGAGCCGGTAGCCGTCTACTGCCGCCACTTCTAAAGAAGTATTTTCCGCGGAAAACAGGCAGCCGGTATGAACAGGCTTGCTTTCATTGTCTGAAACTGCAAAAATAGTTTGGGAAATCAGGGATTTCAAGGTATTTTGAGGCAAAACCAGCGCTTTATTCTCATTTACCTCCGGCATGGACGGAAAGTCATCGGCAGAAGTGCCGATGATATTGAACACAGACCGGCCGCAGCGGATGGTGGCCAGAAACTGGGAATCTGTTTCCAGATAGATGGTATCTTCCGGCAGCTTGCGGATAATATCGCCTAAAATTTTAGCGTTTAATACCAGCTTGCCCGGCTCCAGCACAACGGCGGGGACGCTGGCCTTAATGCCCATGGAAAGATCAAAGCCATACAGAGTTAAATCCTGGTCGGCTTCTAATAAAAGGCCTTCCAAAACGGCGATGGAGGTTTTATTGCTTACCGCTTTGGAAGCCAAAAAGATCGCATCCATCAGTTGATTTTTTTCAATGGAGAATTTCATGGAATGTCCTTTCTTAGTTTTCAAAAAAAGAAAAATATAAAATTTAGTAGGTTTAGTAGTCGTAGTAGAAGGAGGTAAACTGTGGAAAACCCCGGCAAAGGACGGGAAATCGCGGCTTTTGTCGTAACCAGCCTTTTGTGGAAAACCTTGGTATAAAAAAAGTGACGGAAAATAAGGGGAAATTTATCCACAAAAAACCATCCACAATCCACAGCTTCCTGTGGATAAGGTGGATAATTTTTTCTGCCCCGGCCAGGCCGGAGGAGGGAAAAAACGTCATTGTCCCCGGATATTGGAGGTCAGGGTTTTGATGGTATTTTCCATTTCCGAACTGGTTTTCAGATAATCCTCGATCTTATTGATGGAATGGAGGACGGTGGTATGATCCCGGGAAAAAATTTTGCCGATTTCCGGCAGGGAATAGCCCAGCATGCTGCGCATCATATACATAGCCACCTGGCGGGGCAGCACCATTTCCCGGGAACGGGAATGGGAGGACAGCTTTTCCGCTGAGATATTATAAAAGTTGGAAACCTCTTTGATAATCATATCCGGCGTCGGATTGAGGCCGGGATTTTCCCGGAATACATCCTGAATGGCATCCTCCGCCAGCTTCAGATCCACGTCCCGGTTCATCAGGTCGTGAAGAGCCAGCATTTTTTTCACCGTACCCTCCAGCTGACGCACGTTAGAGGTGATAGTCTGGGCGATGTATTCCGCCACGTTGCCGGGCAGGTTGAAATTCAGCTTTGACGCCTTGGCCTTGATGATGGCAAGGCGGGTTTCATAATCCGGCGGCTGGATATCCGCCAGAAGGCCCCATTCAAATCGGGTTTGAAGCCGGTCCTCCAGGGTTTTAATTTCCCGGGGCGGCCGGTCCGAAGTCAGTACCAGCTGTTTTTTATCTTCGTATAAGGCGTTAAAGGTGTGGAAAAATTCTTCCTGAGTCCGCTCCTTGCCGGCGATAAACTGAATATCATCCACCAGCAGAAGATCCGTTTTTCGGTATTTGTTTCGAAAGGCCTGAACCGCTCCTTCCTGGATCGCACCTACCAGCTCGTTGGTAAAATCCTCGCCTTTGATGTAAATGATCCGAAAATTGGGATTGTTTTTTCGGATCTCAGTGGAAATAGCGTAAAGCAAATGGGTTTTGCCCAGACCGGACTGTCCATAAATAAACAGCGGATTATAATTATCCGCCGGATGCTTGGCAACAGCAATGGCGGCGGCATGGGCAAACTTGTTGGAAGAACCGACGATGAACTGTTCAAAGGTATAGCCGTCGTTGGCAGAGGGGGGATTGATGATGTTGACGATATCATCATTGATCTCTCCCGTGATAATGACGCAGTCGATCTCCTCGGAGAAAAGCTCCTTGAGGGCGTTTTTGATATGACCCATATATTTGTCGTCGATGGTTTCTTTTTTAAAGAGCACCGGCGTGTGAAGCACCAGCGTTTTCCCGTCAAAATCCACCGGGGTAATGTCGTCAAACCAGGCGGATATTGCGACAGCCGTCATAACCTTTTCCAAAAGCTTACTGACCATTTCCCAAATTGTTTGGGCATTGTTCATAAGTAGAAAACTCCTTTGACTGGATTTTGTGACTGAAATCAGGCATACAGATACCTTTTCAATTTACATAATAGCATATTTTTCGAGGAAAGGGGAGATAAAATTTTGTCAAAAGAGTTTCTTTTCCACAGATTGTGGATAAAAAAGGCTGTATAAAATTTTAGGCTGGCTGCCCGTTGTTATCCTGGATCATTTGATGCAGAGCCTCCAAAGCGTCGGACAGGCCGCCTACCTGGCTGCAAATGCCGTATTCCACCGCCTGCTCACCGCTGATGACTGAGCCGATGTCGTTGGCCAGCTCACCGGTTTCCATCATCAGCTGATTTAAAACCGCCGGGTCTACATGGGAATGCAAGGTAATAAAATTGGTGATTCGTTCCTGGATCTTTTGAAAATGCCAAAGGGTCTGGGGGACGCCGATAACCATACCGGTCATCCGAACCGGATGGATGGTCATGGAAGCGGAACGGGCGATAAAGCATTTTTCAGCCGCTACCGCAAGGGGCACACCGATGGAATGCCCGCCTCCCAAAACTAGAGATACCGTAGGGGTTTTCATCCCGGCAATCAGCTCCGCGATGGCCAGACCCGCCTCCACATCTCCGCCTACGGTGTTGAGCAGAATCAAAAGGCCGTCAATTTCATCGCTTTCCTCAATGGCCGCCAGCTGAGGCAGGATATGTTCATATTTGGTGGTTTTGGTATCGGAGGAAAGCTCCTGATGGCCTTCGATCTGACCCACAATGGTGATGCAGTGGATGGTCCCCCGGCGGGATTTGGTGGTCACCGAGCCGGTATCAATAATGTCCTCCTTTTCTTTATTTTTGGAATTGGAATCTTTTTTTTCTTTTTCCGACATAGCGTTCATCCTTTCTTGGCTTTAGTATGGCAAAAATTCGGCCGGTTATGCAGAAAAGGAATTCACAGCCTGTGAAAAAGAAACCAGGGGAAAGGCTCTTTTATATGCGCAGCTACTGCCGGAATTCTAATTATTTGTGGCTTCCTGAGAAATCGACAACGAAAATACAAAGAGTAAAGAGGAAATCTGCGGATTTCCGCTGTTTGCAAAAATCTTATACCCATAGTTATCCACATTATCCACAGAGTTATCCACAACCGGGGAAAAGGGCAGAGGAAGGAAGGGCAGGCCGGTTTGTCACATTTTACAAAAAGCGGCTTTTTTTAATCCCCGAATCCGGCCAAAAACTGACGGGATTTCTTTGCAACTGCGGAGCAGTCGTGTTATAATAAAATAAAACCAGATAGAAAACAGCAAGGGCTGTTTAAAATTTAGAAATAAAGGAGAACATAATATGATTTATTCTGCAGAAGTCAATCATATGTGCTGTGTTGCCAAGGGCCCCAATCACGGCCCCGCTCCCATTCCGGAAGAGGGCAAGTGGGTACAGGCAAAGGAAATCAAGGACATCAGCGGCCTAACCCATGGGATCGGCTGGT
>CAZSBD010000029.1:0-12353 GCA_964605215.1 uncultured Oscillospiraceae bacterium
CCGTTACCCGTGGTGAGATGGCGAAGATGATTTACGTGCTGCGTACCGGTAAGGACGACGGCGCAATCACCTATTCCAGCCTGTCCACCACCTTCACCGATATCGGCAGTACTTGGGCTGCTCCCTACATCAAGTACTGCGCATCTCTGGGCATCATCAACGGCAGATCTGCTACCAAGTTTGATCCCGATGCGACCGTAACCGGCCTGGAAGCAGGCAAGATGCTGCTGGTTTGCATGGGCTATGACGCTGAGAGAGCTGGCCTGACCGGCGCTACCTGGGGCCTGAACACCGCCGCTCTGGGCGATGAAAACAAGCTGTTTGTAGATGTTTATCAGGATCTGGCAGTCGCTCTGAACAGAGAGAACGCTGCTCAGGAAATCTACAACACTCTGGACGCTAAGACCGTTCGTTACGACGGTGATGACCAGGCTTACACCAATCAGACCATCATCGGCGGCGATATGGAAACCGTAGGCGAGAAGTTCCTGGATCTGCACACTGTAACCGGTATGCTGGATGTATCCGGTAACATCGGTTTGGCTGAGGCTGGTGACGATGATTACCTGTCTATCACTACAGTTCGGGGTCTGAACGATACCAGAGATCTGGACTTTACCGATGTAACCGAAGATCATACTGATCTGCTGGGTCAGACCGTAAAGGTAATGTACAAGACTACTACTTCTACCACTGGTAAGAAGACTACCACCGTTTACGGCGTATATTCTTCCGATGAAAATCAAGAAGTGATCACCTGCAAGGCTTCTGATCTGGATACTACTTCTGATGCTGACAAGTTCAAGATTGATGGCAAGAAGTACACCATGGATGAGACCCTGACCATTTATGTTGAAGATGCTACAGCTGCTGCAGATGATCAGAAGCTGGATGACAAGTATACTGTAGGTACTATTTATACTACATCAACTGATTCGTCCGGCAATGTTACCGTTACCAAGACCACATCTTCTACTACCCTGGCAACTGCTATCGAGGCAATCAACGACAGTGACTTCGAAGTAACTGCTATTTCTAACAACGATAACTCTAAGATTGATACCATTATCGTAAGACAGAAGCAGTTCGGTAAGATCACGACCAAGAACAACACCAAGGTTGCTTATCAGGCATACGCTAATGGCGCCGGCGGCGTAATCAAGAGCCTGGATCTGGAATCCGACACACCTGAGATTTACGATGGCTATGCAAAGGATGACTACATCTTTGCTGGTGTAAACCTGTTCACTGGTAACACCACGATCACTAAGGCGGATAAGATTTCCGGTAAGGTAACCGCTTCCAAGTCTGATGAGGCTGAAATCTCCGGTACTTGGTATGACACTACCAACACCGGCAAGCCCAATCTGTCTGTAAACAAGGATACTGTACTGTATGTATACGGTACCTATGCTTACTACACCGAGGGTACTGCAGCAACAGATCTGGATACTCTGGTAGTTAAGTCTGTTGGTGACTACAAGACTCTGGACGGCGGTCGTGAGACCAAGGTTATCTTCGAAGATGGTACTGAGAAGGTCATCAACGTAGTTGCTACATCCACCGTTTATGATGCTGAGTGGGATGATGCAACAGGTGCTACTAACGCTGGTATGACTGCAGTATCTACTAGCGGTACAGATACAAATCTGGTTCCAGGTCTGTACACTTATGTAGAAAACGATGGCGATTACACTCTGTTTAGCATCAAGGCAAATGCAGGAACTATTGCTAAAACAGATAACCTGACCGCTGTTTTTGCAACAACTACTGACAAAAACGCTAATGCAGCTTACTATTCCAAGACTGAAACCATCAACGGTAAGACCATTGATGATGATGCCGTTATTTACCTGAACTATCAGAGCAACGGTGACAAGTGGAAGGCTATGACCGGTAAGGATCTGTCCGGCTATAAGACTATGACTGGCAATGTTACTTATGTAACGGATAAGGATGGCGTAGTAGTTTATGCATTCATTGAGACAAGCAGCGTAGCTAGCGACAATACTCTGTATGGTGTTGTAACTGACAGCTACACCAAGTATGATTCCGATGGTTCTAAGAAGGTTGTATACCTGGATATGCTGACTGCTGATGGCGAGAAGAAGGGCGTTGAAACCGATAAGACTTCTCTGAATGCAACCAAGGGTGATATCGTAGAGTTCTCTGGCGATTACACTCTGGCTAAGGACATTGTTGTTCTGACCAATGGTGGCAATGCATCTGGCAATAACAAGGCTCAGGGCTATGTAGCGATTGACGATTACAAGACCAATACTGGCCTGCTGACCTTCAAAGCTCCTGGTACTGATACTAATGTAACAAACATTTGGAATGTAACTCAGTTGGCTCCTGCTAAGATTGTGGCGGACACCACTGTTATCTACATTGATCAGGATGGTACTTGGGCAGTTTCTTCCGGTTCTCCGTCTGAAGCTCAGGCTTATGTTGCCGAGGATACTACCAACAATTACAATGGTTACTATGCAAATGCATACGTTGTAACCGACACTGAAGAGGCTGAGTGCGAACTGGTTGTAATTGAAGTAAATGGCGAAATGAAGGACAACAAGACTGATGGTAAAAATTCTAATCCCGCTAATACCGCGCTGACAACTGACAACCAGTCCATCATTTACTACACCACTACTGCTAAATCTACTACTAGTGGCAACTAAGTGATCGAAGAACTATATGTATTAACCATGATTTGGTATAGTTAACAGAATCCCCCCGACGAAAGCCGGGGGGACTTTTAAACTTGATATTATTAAATATTATTAAACAATATTAAATATTTAAGGAGCGATATTATGACAAAATTAAATGAAAAAGATAAATCTCTAATTTATGTGCTGTATCACGAATTTGGATACAAACAGCAGGATATTGCAAAATTGATGAGGATTTCGCAAGCAACAGTCGCACTTACGTCCCAGAAAATGAAAATGAAATCAGAGATTGAGGATTTGACAGCAGAATTAGAGAAAGCAAGAAAATATCTGGAAGAAAATAGAATCCAAAATAAGAACAACTTGCAGAAACCAATAACTTTTTACGATGTCGATGATAGTAAATAATAAAAAAACTCCGATAAAAATCGGAGTTTTTCTTATATTCCTATTGCAAAATAATGATAATTTGTATCATTACCATTCATTTGACCGTTAATATTATCAACGGCATTGGAAAAACCATTACCGTACCAACAAATAGTTTTTCCATTATCAGAGAATGTAACGTTATTTCGTTGACCCCAAGTCTGGCCAGACCCTACGCTGGACAAGCGAGAATTGGCAAATGCACAACCTTGAATGATTCGCATTTCTGAATTGTCAGTTGTATGATCAGACTGCACAATCAGCATCCATGGAGCAAAATTAAAAGATAAAGTATTAGGATATTCTGCTCCACCAAAGCCCGTGCCTACATAGCTGCCAGTGGCGATTTTCAAATCCAACTCCGGCAGCGCCTCCCGGATGGCGGTCAGCCGCTTGTTGAAATTTTCCATAGTTACCGCTTCTGTGGGGGTGAATAAATCAATCATGCTTCCGCCTCCTCTCCTATTGGAGCCGCCGATTTTCCTTGCATCCCATTCATATTGTATAATCTCCTTTCCGTTTTTCATTTTTCTTAGTGGCGTGAGGGAAAAGCGAACAAATGTTCGCCTAATATAATTATAACACGATTCGTGTAGCATTGACAACAAAAGATTTTAAAATGTATAAATAAAAGATAAATACTGCAAATATGTTGAAAAAAGAATGGGTTGCTTTTTTGAAAAACCTGTGCTATAATAAAAGAACAAAAACAATATTGTGCATTGTTTTACCAAAAGCGAACCCCCCGGAGTTGCCGCTCCGGGGGGTTTTTTGCTATTTTTTAGTCTCTCACTTTAATATGCACTTCACGCAGCTGCTGCTCGGTGACCGTGTTGGGTGCGCCGCACATGAGATCCTGAGCGGTACCGCTCATGGGGAAGGCGATGACTTCCCGGATGTTCTCCTCGTTGCGCAGAAGCATAATCATCCGGTCTACGCCGGGCGCCATACCAGCGTGGGGCGGCGCGCCAAACTGGAAAGCGTTGTACAGAGCGCCAAACTTGGCCTTGAGGGTTTCTTCCTCATAGCCGGCAATCTCAAAGGCCTTGACCATAATATCCATATCATGGTTGCGGACAGCGCCGGAGGACAGCTCTACGCCGTTGCAGACGATGTCATACTGGTAAGCCAGAATGTCCAGCGGGTCCTTGTTCCGGAGGGCATCCAGACCGCCCTGGGGCATAGAGAAGGGGTTGTGGGTAAAGCCCAACTGCCTGGTTTCCTCATCCAGCTCGTACATGGGGAAATCGTTGACATAGCAGAAGCGGTAAGCGTTCTTTTCATAAAGATCCAGACGGGCAGCCAGCTCGCTGCGGATCTGACCGGCATAGCGGGACGCGGTCATTTCCTTGTCCGCAATGAAGAAGATCACATCGCCCGCCTCCAGCTTGGCGGTTTCCCGCAGCTCGGCCTTCCTCTCATCGGGGATGAACTTGTCAATGGGGCCTTTGTAGGACAGATCTTCCTTCACTTCCAGATAGCCCAGACCGCCCATGCCAATGGACTGGGCGAATTTCAGCAGCTTTTCATGGAAGCCCTTGGACAGCTTGGCATGAACCTTGATAGCCCGGACGGTCTTCTTGTGGAAGGGCTTAAAGGTGCAGTGCTGGAAGAATTCGGTCAGGTCGATGATCCGCAGGGGGTTGCGCAGATCCGGCTTGTCAGAGCCGAATTCCAGCATTGCCTGCTTGTAGCTGATGACCGGATAAGGCGCCTGGGTGATGGAGAAGCCTTCGGGCGCGAATTTTTCAAAGGCAGCGGTGAGCACTTCCTCGCCAACGCGGAAAACATCCTCCTGGGTGGCAAAGCTCATCTCGAAGTCCAGCTGATAGAACTCGCCGGGGGAACGGTCGGCACGGGCGTCCTCATCCCGGAAGCAGGGAGCGATCTGGAAATACTTGTCGATGCCGGAAACCATCAGCAGCTGCTTGTACTGCTGGGGCGCCTGGGGCAGGGCGTAGAACTTGCCCTTGTACTTACGGGAGGGTACGATATAATCCCGGGCGCCTTCCGGAGAGGAAGCGCACAAAATGGGGGTCTGGATTTCAACAAAGCCCAGCTCTGTCATCTTTTCCCGCAGGAAACGGATGACTTCGGAACGGAACAGGATGTTGTCCTTGACCTTGCGGTTGCGCAGATCCAGGTAACGGTACTTGAGACGAACGTCCTCCCGGATCTCGTGAGAGGTGACCACCTCAAAGGGCAGATCCCGGTAAACCTTGCCCAGGATCTGGATGGTGTGAGCTTCCAGCTCAATGGTGCCGGTGGGGATTTTGGGGTTGTAGGTTTCCTCGTCCCGGTGCTGGATCACGCCGGAAATGGACAGACACTCTTCCTTACGGATACCGTTCAGCAGAGAGGTGTCCCGCAGGACGACCTGCATCACGCCGTACATATCCCGCAGGTCAAGGAAGGAAACGCCGCCGTGATCCCGGATATTTTCTACCCAGCCGGCGATTTTCAGTTCGGAACCGATATCCGTTTCGGAGATCTGGCCCATCGTTTTGCTGCGATATAAATCTGACATACTTTTTGCTCCTTTTATTCTATCTTGAAAAATAATTTGGCATAAAAAAATGCCGGAATCCTTCCGGCGAGATAAAAAACAGCCGCTCATCCGGAATGCTTCAGGACGAACAGCTTACTTGTCCGCGGTACCACCTGATTTACCGCGAAAGCCGCGGTCACCTTATGGTTTGTCCCGTGACGGGGGACAGACGGCGCACCTACTGCCCAATAGGGGGTTCGGCTTGCGGCTCGGGAGTGTTATTGGGAAGCATTCACTTTGCGGGGTTTCCACTGTCTCCCGCTCACTGGGAACGATAATGCTGCTTACTTCTCTCCGTCATTGCCTTTGTGTGTAGTTTATTTTATAATAATCCTGTGTTTTTGTCAATGCTTTGCTCTGAAAAAAGGGGAAATCGTCCGTTTATGTCCATTTTGTATATTTTCCGCATAAAATGAAATAAATAAGGATTCACCAAAATTTTTCACATTTTTTTTAAGAAATATTCAAAAAGTTTCGGTATACTAAAGACAGACTGAAAAAAGGAGGAACGATTGATGAAAAAAATTCTTTGGCTTTTATGTACGGCAGCCCTTTTATTGGCGGGCTGCGGGAAAAACGATACCACCGTCCTTTCCTCCGATGACAGCGCCGCTGCCGTTCCCCAGGCCATCGTGGGTGAGGTACAGGCGATCCAGGGCGAGGAAGTGACCTTGTGCCTGGGCCGGCTTTCCCAAGATGAAAAGACCTTCTCGGCAGGAAAGGACACTCAGACGGTGCGAATCCTATCCAACTTAGCCATTGAAATGCCGGACGGCACAGAGGGAATCCTGTCTGATCTGGTATTGGGAGATGTGCTGGAGGTGGGTTTTGGCCAGGAGGGCCAGGTGAAATCCGTGATATGCCGGATATCCCCGCAGAACCAATCGGAACAAGGGACGGCCTAGGGGCCGATCCGGCAGAGGTTCCTTTGCAGGGCAGCGGACGGTTAATAAAAGACGGATCGGGTTTATGTCATTCATAGCCGGATGATAATCCCCAACCTGCCGGGTTTGCTGGCCCTCCATAGCGTAGTGGTCAAGACAGGGGAAAATAGGGATTACATAAAAACCCCGGAGTGAAGTTCGGGGATCTTTTTATGGGTGGATTTCCTCTGCCCAGGCGACAGCAGTCTCCTCGGAAACGGAAGGGATGAGAAAGCGTAGGTGCAGCGGGCATCAGACCAGGAAATCTGGGAAACCAGCTCTCCTTCCCGGGGAAAGCTATAAGAGGAGAGGGCATCGGTTTCCCCCGCTGCCGCCGTTCAGCGCCTGCTCCAAACGATCTGTTTCCATGGGCGCCCCCTCCTTTCCGTCAGGCTGGCAGGGTTTGTGTTTCTTAAATTCGATCATTTTCTCAGCAGAGTTGGAAGATTAGATCTATCTCATATAAAAACAAAATAGACAGCTAAAATGTTGCACAGTCTTTGGAAAAAATCAAAAAAAGGCAGAACACCGCTTCTCGGCGCTCTGCCCTTATGATTGCATAAAAATGGATTAACCGGCTCCGAAAAAGGAAGCACAGGGAATTTGCAGAATTGCTTATCTGTAAACGAAGTTCTTTTCCTTCTCGTGGTTTACGAAGGCACCCATACCGATCTTCTTGTCTTCGCTGCCGTTGCAAACGGCGAAAGCCTGACGCTCAAACTGACGGGCGGTTTCAATATCGGCCTGCATACCGTAGTTGACGCATTTTTTGACCTGCTGAACGGCTATCTGGCTGTTTGCCAAAATCTCGTTAGCCAGAGCGATAGCGCTGTCCATCAGTTCCTCGGCAGGAACAACCTTATCTACAAGGCCGATCTTTTCTGCTTCTTCTGCCTTGATCACGCGGCCGGTGTATAAAAGCTCCTTGGCCTTGCCGGTGCCGATGAGACGGGGCAGACGCTGTGTGCCTCCTGCGCCAGGGGTGATGCCCAAACCAACCTCAGGCTGACCGAAGGTTGCCTTTTCGGAAGCGATGCGGATATCGCATGCCATAGCCAGCTCATTGCCGCCGCCCAGGCAGAAGCCGTTGATAGCAGCGATAACGGGAACCCGCATATGCTCAATGCGGTAGTTCAGCTTGCTGCCTTCTTCGGCCCATTCAATGGTAGCCACGGGGGTCAGATCCAGCATTTGCTTGATGTCTGCGCCAGCGATAAAGGTGCTGGTGGGACGTCCTTTTTTATTCACGAAGTTCACACCGGTGATGATGGTGACAAAAATGTCCCGATCCGCTTCTACAGCGTCTACAGCAGCGGAAATATCCGCCATAAAGAGGCTGCTCAGAGCGTTGAGGGTTTCCGGGTTATTCATGGTGATCACAGCAATGTGACCCTGCTTTTCCAGAGTAACTTTACCAAATTCCATAATAAAAGACTCCTTTCGGTTGATATATTCTGCGGCAGGACGGCCCGGAAAGGAAAACCGCCGGAGCTGCAGAATTCAGGCAGTTTAAAAAGCTGCGTTTTTTTTATTATATCACAGCCTGTGGGTTTTGCAAAGTGATGTGGAAAGATATTCCGGCGTCTGCTTAACACATATAAAAATTCTCATTTCGGCTTCTTCTTACTTGCCCAGCACATGGCCGGAAATAACGATTTTTTGAATCTCCGAAGTACCCTCGTAAATTTCTGTAATTTTGGCGTCGCGCATCATACGTTCTACCGGATAGTCCTTGGTGTAGCCGTAGCCGCCGAACATCTGCACAGCTTTGGTGGTAATGCGCATAGCGGTTTCGGAAGCAAACAGCTTGGCAATGGCAGCTTCCTTGGTATAGGGCATGCCCATAGTCTTATGGAAGGCTGCCTGATAGGTCAGCAGGCGGGCGGCGGAAACAGCAACCTCCATATCTGCAAACAGGAACTGGGTATTTTGGAACTTGGCAATGGGCTTGCCGAACTGAATACGGCCCTTGGTGTACTGGATGGCTTCCTCCATAGCGCCTTCGGCAATGCCCAGCGCCTGTGCGGCAATGCCGATTCGGCCGCCGTCTAAGGTCTGCATTGCGATCCGGAAGCCCTTGCCCAGCTGACCCAGCAGGTTTTCTTCCGGAACGATACAATCCTGGAATACAATTTCCGCTGTGGGAGAACCGTGCAGGCCCATCTTTTCTTCATGATGGCCAACAGAGAAGCCGGGGAAGCTGCTTTCTACAATAAAAGCGGAAATGCCGCGGGTACCCTTGCTGGGATCCGTCATTGCGAATACCACGAAAATATCGGCAACATAACCGTTGGTAATGAAGATCTTAGAGCCGTTCAAAACCCAATGATCGCCATTCTTGACAGCGGTGGTGGTACCCTTGGAAGCATCCGAACCGGCGTTTGGCTCGGTGAGGGCGAAAGCGCCGATATGGCCCTTTAAGAGCATAGGCAGATACTTGCGCTTCTGTGCCTCAGTGCCGTTTTGAATAATGGGGCCGCAGCATAAGCCGTTGTGGGTGGCGATGATATCACCGGTGGAAGCGCACTGCTTGGAGATCTCTTCTACCAGGATGGCAGCGGAAATATCGTCTGCGCCAGCGCCGCCGTATTCCTTGGGAATGCCCATGCCCATGTAGCCGTAGCGGAACAGCTTGTCAATGTTTTCCTTGGGGAAATTACAGGTACGGTCTGTCTCTGCTGCAATGGGTTTCACTTCATTTTCTGTAAATTCACGAATGGCCTTCCGAACCAGTTCTTGTTCTTTTGTCAGTCTGAAATCCATAAACTTTGCCTCCTATAAGGTGGGCGCCGCTGCCGCAGCGCTTTTTTTCATTGGCCTTAGGATATCACGGCAAAAGGGCAAAAAAAATCGGCCACTCTTCTTATTTAGCCTAGGGATTTCTCCCTATTTTGGCAGAGTGGCCGAAAAAATATACAAAAATTGCTACTTATTTTGATATACTTGATACAACTGATAGCGGCTCTTGACGCCGCATTTGGAGAAAATATTCTGCACATGATTTTTTACGGTGTGGTAGCTGACGACCAGTTCGTTGGCAATGGCCTGATAGGTCAGTCCGCTGCACAAAAGCTCCGCAACCCGGCGCTCAGTGGGGGTAAGAGCGGCTGCTGCCGGGCTTTCCGCCTTGGGAGGCTGAGTTTCTTTGGACAGGGTGATCCAGTGATAACGGTCTACGATGCCATGCTGATAGCTCTGTTCAAAGGTATAGATTTTAAAAATATAGCCTTTGATGACCCGGGTCTGAACATGGTTTTCGCTGCTGGTATCCCCTAGGAGAAAGGGCAGCCAGGTACAATGCTCCATAGCGTCCTCCACCAGAAAGGCGTCTCCCAGAATTTCCTTGAGATAGTCCACGGCGGTTTGGTTATAGCCTAAAACATGCATATTGTCATCGGTAATGAGATAGGCGTTTTCATGAGAACAAATGATTTCATCCTGAATGTTGGAGATGATTTTGATCTGCTCATGGAGTTTGAAATTTTTATAGGCATGGGCCACAAAAACATAGATTTTTTTCAGCTCTTCCATTTCCAGCTGGGAGAAATCCCCTTCTTCCCGGCTTTTATAGCAAAAAATATGGATGTAGCCATTGGTGCCAAAGGGCAGGGTAGCGCTGTAGTGGGCCCCGAAGGTTTCCTCCAGAAAACGGGCGTAGGGGGAATCGTCATATTCTTCCGGCGGAATCAGATCGGTAGCCCGATAAATGCGCGGTTCTACATTGCTGTAAGTAAGATGATCCCGGACAGCCTCCTGGTGGATCTGGTTGCAGACCGTGTCGCGGAAGACAAATTTGCCGTAGGGATGATCCGGGCTGTTGAGATGGACGCCGCTGTGGTCTGTCCAGGAAAGAAAATTAGCGTCTTGGTCGAAACAGGAAATGAGAACATTTTTTAAGCCAAAATTGCGGTCCAGGGAATCCAACAGGACATGATTGAAAAATTCCCGGGCAGAAATCTGCCGTTCGGACATTTCGCTTAAAAAATTCATCTGATCCGCATTTTCAAAATTCATGCATATGCTCCTTTCCCCAAGAATGTGTGATGTCAAATATATTTGTATCATAATTGGTTCATAATTTTCATGCTATAACATTATCATACAACATTCCGGGAAAATTTGCATCCGATTGGGAGGAAAAAGAGCGGGCGAAAAATGACAAAAATTCTGGGTTAAATTGGTGTAAAATAAACAAGTACTTATAGGTGACAGAAGGGGAAAAAATTGTTATAATAATAGGAATTTAATAAAATTGGGGAAATGGGGAGGAATTTATGAAATCTTTACGGGAAAAGACAGGAAATCCATGGGCCTTGCTGCCCATTGGCGTATTTCTGGTTGTTTATTTGGGGGCGGGCATTCTGTTTCAGGATTTTTACAGCATGCCGGCCATTGTTGCTTTTTTGATCGCCCTGTTTGTGGCCCTGGTGCAAAACCCTAAGCTGTGCTTTGAGGAAAAAATCCACCGGATGGCCGCAGATCTGGCCAACGAGAATATCATTACCATGTGTCTGATCTTTTTGGTGGCCGGAGCCTTTTCCGGGGCAGTGACGGCAGCAGGCGGTGTGGACAGCACTGTAAATCTGGGCCTTTCCATCCTGCCGGGCAACCTGGCCGTGGTGGGACTGTTCCTTATCGGCTGCTTCATCTCCCTGTCTATGGGCACTTCTGTGGGCACCATTTCCGCTCTGGCCCCCATCGCTATCGGAATCAGTGAAAAGACCGGCTATGGCATGGCCCTGTGCCTGGGCGCTGTGGTCAGCGGCGCTATGTTTGGAGATAATCTGTCTATCATTTCCGACACCACCATTGCCGCCACCAAAACCCAGGGCTGCCAGATGCAGGATAAATTCCGGACCAATTTCCGCATTGTCCTGCCGGCGGCGATTGCCACGGCCATTCTGCTTTTTGCCCTGGCTTCCCGTTCGGCCTATACCATCGAGGGGGATCTGACCTATAATCTTTTTCAGGTGCTGCCTTATCTGGTGGTTCTGGTGGGTGCCCTGCTGGGACGGAATGTGTTTGGCGTGCTGACGGCAGGTATCGTTTTATCCCTGATTGTCGGTGTTTCCACCGGGAATATCGCCGGCATGGAGATCTTTACCTCTATGGGCAGCGGCGTAACGGCTATGTATGACATTACGGTGATTTCCATCATCGTCAGCTGTATCGGCTCCCTGGTCAAGGCCGGCGGAGGCATCACCTGGATCTTAAACTTTATCCGCAGTAAGCTGCGCAGCAAAAAAGGAGCGGCTCTGGGCATTGCAGCCCTGGCTGCCGGCGTGGATGTGACCACGGCAAACAACACCATTACCATCATTATGACGGCTCCTATCGCCAAGGAGATCAGTGAGGAATACGACATCGAGCCGCGGGTCACCGCTTCTCTTCTGGATATCTTTGCTTCCGTTGTCCAGGGTCTGCTGCCCTATGGAGCCCAGCTTTTGTATGCTTCCGCCGCCACCGCCACGGCCTCTGTTACCCTGTCCAGCTTTGAAATCGTCCCCTATACCTTTTATCCGATGCTGATGCTGGTATGCGGCGTGGGCTGGATTCTGCTGGAGAAAGGAAAGAAAGACGAAATTTTGTAAAATCTAACGGCTGGAAAGGGAATTCCGCCAAAAGGCATTTTATAAAAGAAAATATGCTGTTTTCAGACCGCCTGAAACCGTAAGGAAGCAGGCGGCCTTTTTTTGCCCGGAGACAGAGAATTGACACCAAAAGACAGGTTTGCTAGAATGGAATCCATAGGAAAAGGATAGACTAAAACAGTTTTTT
>CAZSBD010000030.1:0-12174 GCA_964605215.1 uncultured Oscillospiraceae bacterium
CAACTGGACTAATGTGTTGGGTACCCTGGGCATTTGCCTCAAAGCCAAAAAGCTGGCGGTAGGGGACGATGCTGTTTCCGATTTTTTTCAAATGGGTCACGCCCGCTTGATTCTCTTGTCCCAGGACGCAGGTGAGAGTATCCGCCGCAAGGCAGCCTTTTTTGAAAGCAAAAGCCCGGCAGTGGCGGTTTCCGTCATTCCCTGCACCAAGGAGGAAATGGGGCAGGCTTTGGGGAAAAAGATCTGTAGCATCTGCTGCATTTCCGACGCAGGCTTTGCCGCTTCTGTCAGCGAAAAGCTGGCCGGCGTCAGTCCGGAAAATGCCCGGGCAGCGGAAAAGATGCGTGGGCGCAAGGAACGGATTGATCAGAGAAAGCGCAAAAAACATAAATCGAAAAAACAGCAGACCATTTATGTTGATATAGAAGAAGACGAGTACAACCGAAAATCGAAAAAGAATTGTGGAGGTGCGTGCTAATGGCAATTGAAAATAAGTATAGAGTACACGAAGTCGCCAAAGACTTTGGGCTTAGCACAAAGGAAGTAACGGATATTCTCACGAAATATTCCAAAACTCCCAAAAATCATATGCAGGTTTTAACCAACGACGAACTGAACATGGTGTTCGATTATATCAGCCAGCACAATCAGGTAAAAAATCTGGAGGAAGTGCTGGAAAAGCAGAGCGCAGCCCGGAAAAAGACAGAAAAGCCGGGAAAGAAATCTCAGAACAGCGGCTCCGGCAAGCCTGCGGCAGGCAAGCAGCAGGCAGATGGGGAGAAGACCGTTAAGGCTGCCCATCAGAACGGCGCCAGCCGGGAAGAAGCCGGCGCGCGGACCAAGGGTAAGCAGATCCACCGGATAGATACCCGAGGCGGCGGCAATGTTGACCTTTCCAAATATGATGAGCGGATCGACTCTCTGGTGCCGGAAAAGGCCAACAAGATGAGCAAGGGTAAGGAAAAGTTCACCAAGCGCAATGATAACCGCCGGCAGATGAGCTCGAAGCGCCGGCAGGAGGAGCAGGACAAGATGAAGCGCCTGCAGCGCCAGCAGCAGCAGGCAGCAGCCAAGAAGGTGCAGCTGAAGGTGCTCATTCCGGATGAAATCAGCGTAGGCGAGCTGGCTGTGCGTTTGAAGAGAACGGCTTCCGATGTAATCAAGGAACTGATGAAGCTGGGCGTCATGGCTTCTATTTCCCAGAGCGTAGACTTTGACACGGCGGCTATCGTAGCCGAGGAAATGGGTGCCAAGGTACAAAAAGAAGTTTTCGTTACCATCGAGGAAAAGCTGTTTGATGAGAGCGAGGATAAGGAAGAGAATCTGCAGACCAGAGATCCTGTCATCGTAGTTATGGGTCATGTTGACCACGGTAAAACCTCTTTGCTGGATACCATCCGAAAGACCAAGGTGGCAGCTGGCGAGGCCGGCGGTATCACCCAGCATATCGGTGCTTATCGGGTTAAGATCAACGGCAAGAATATGACCTTCCTGGACACCCCTGGCCATGCGGCATTCACAGCTATGCGTGCCCGCGGCGCTCAGATCACGGATATTGCGATTTTGATCGTAGCGGCAGACGATGGCATTATGCCCCAGACCATCGAGGCGATCAACCATGCCAAGGCGGCCAATATCCCGATTATCGTAGCGGTCAACAAGATAGATAAAGAAAACGCACAGCCTGATCGGGTTATGCAGCAGCTGACAGAGCACGGCCTGGTTCCTGAGGAATGGGGCGGCGATACAATTGTGTGCAAGATTTCCGCGAAGCAGAATATCGGCATTGATAACCTGCTGGAAATGGTGCTGCTGACAGCGGAAATGTGCGAACTGAAGGCCAATCCGAACCGCCGGGCCAAAGGCGCGGTGATCGAGGCAAAGCTGGACCGCGGCCGCGGCCCTGTTGCTACCGTTCTGGTACAGAACGGTACGCTGAATACCGGTGATGTCATTATCGCGGGTAAGGCAGTTGGCCATGTCCGGGCTATGACGGATGAAAAGGGCAGAAAGCTGGAACATGCCGGCCCCTCTGTACCAGTAGAGATCATTGGTCTGGCGGAAGTGCCGGATGCCGGTGATGAGTTCAACGTAGTTGAGGATGAGCGCATGGCTCGTGAGCTGGTTGAGCAGCGGAAGGATCGCGAGAAGGAAGAGAAGAATAAGGCGCTGACCAAGGTTACCCTGGATAACCTGTTTGAAAGCATTCAGCAGGGTGAAATGAAGGAACTGAACATCATCGTCAAGGCGGATGTACAGGGCTCTGTTGAGGCAGTCACCAGCTCTCTGGAAAAGCTGTCCAATGAGGAAGTTCGGGTCAAGGTAATCCACGGTGCAGTTGGTGCGATCAACGAATCCGATATTAT
Organism: uncultured Oscillospiraceae bacterium; assembly: GCA_964605215.1. Taxonomy (GTDB): domain Bacteria; phylum Bacillota; class Clostridia; order Oscillospirales; family Butyricicoccaceae; genus CAZSBD01. The sequence continues at coordinate 2,367 of CAZSBD010000030.1, forward strand.
GCTGGCTTCCGCTTCCAACGCCATCATTGTCGGCTTTAACGTACGTCCTGAGCGGGCAGCGGCAGACGAAGCGGCTCTCCAGGGCGTGGATATGCGGATGTACCGCGTCATCTATGACGCCATCGAAGAGATGGAGCAGGCTATGAAGGGTATGCTGGAGCCTAAGTATCGGGAAGCGGTGATCGGCCATGCGGAAGTGCGTCAGACCTTCAAAGTATCCGGCGTGGGTACGATTGCCGGTTCCTATGTCCAGGACGGTAAAATGCTGCGGGACAGCAAGGTTCGTATCGTAAGAGACGGTATCGTGGTTCACGAGGGCGAAATGTGCTCCCTGAAGCGGTTTAAGGATGACGCCAAGGAAGTGGTTTCCGGTTTTGAATGCGGTATCGGCATTGATAAATACAACGATGTTAAGGAAGGCGACATCATCGAAGCCTTTGTCATGGAGCAGATCTAAGGATCGGCTGTTATGATCGGCTGTCCTTTGGGACAGACTAACGGCGAGGAAGGAGGAGAGGGAAATGTCTCAGAGAATTGATAGAATCAGCGAAGAGGTGTGGAAGGCGGTTTCCGAATCCATCCGAAACTTAAAGGATCCCCGAACCAAAAAGGGTCTGGTCAGCGTGACACGGTGCGAGGTCACCGGTGATCTGCGGTATGCCAAGGTGTATGTCAGCGTGCTGGGTTCGGAGGACGACGCCAAGGACGTGATGCGGGGCCTGTGCTCTGCTGCGGGCTTCCTGCGGCGGGATGTGGCTGCCAAGGTGCAGCTGCGGTATGCGCCGGAGCTTATTTTCCAGCGGGATGAATCCATCACCCATGGCGCGCATATCGCGGAGCTTCTGCATAAAATCGAAGGCAAGGAGAATAAGGAATGAGCCTTTCATTTTCTCAGGCGGCTCAGCTGCTGCGAGGGGGCGATCGGTATTTGATCCTGACTCACCGGCGGCCGGATGGGGATACGGCAGGCAGCGCTGTAGCCTTGTGCCTGGCTCTGCGCCAGCTGGGTAAGACCGCCTATCTGCTGCTGAATGCCGAAATTTCAAAGCGGTATGCGCCCATCCATTTGCCTTATGGAGCACCGGAGGACTTTGAGCCGGCTTACGTAATCTCCACGGATGTGGCGGATGTGACGATGCTGCCGGACAATGCCAGAGAATATCAGGATCGGGTTTGGCTGACGGTGGATCACCATGGTACAAATCCGGGCTTTGGCGCAAACAATCTGATCCATCCGGAAATGGCAGCCTGCGGCGAGCTGATTTATGAGCTGGTGCTGGCTTTCGGCCTGCCCTTGACTTTGGAGACGGCTTATCCTATTTATATCGCCGTTTCTACAGACACCGGCTGCTTTAAGTATTCCAACACCAAGGCTCATACCCACACCGTGGCAGCTGCATGTCTTGCAGCCGGTGTGGACGGCGGTGAGATCAACCGGGCGCTGTTTGAAGTGAAAAGTAAGGCTCGGTATGGGTTAGAGGGCTATATCAGTAAAACCATTGAATTTTATCAGGATGGCCGGATCGCGGTGGCGGCTCTGCCCCGTGAAGTCATCGACCAGTGGCAGGCGGATCTGGATGATCTGGATAATATCGCTTCAGTACCTCGCACCATTGAGGGAGTGGAATGCGGCCTGACGTTGCAGGAAACGGCGGACGGCAGCGTCAAAGGCTCTGCCCGCACCACGAAAGAGGTCAATGCCGCCCGGCTGTGCGCTGGATTAGGCGGCGGCGGCCATATCCGGGCAGCTGGCGTCACCTTCCGGGACTGCGATATGGAAGAAGCCAAAAGGCGGATGATTCAGGCGGCAGAGGAGTGCATGAAAATTGGAAAATAAGGGAATTCTCATTATCAATAAGCCTCAGGATTTCACCTCCTTTGACGTGGTTGCCAAGCTGCGGCGGATTGTGGGCACCCGGCGGATCGGCCATGGGGGAACCTTAGATCCCATGGCCACTGGGGTGCTGCCTGTTTTTATTGGCGGAGCCACCAAGGCGGCAGATTTTGCCGCTTCTCAGGATAAGGAATATGTGGCAGGCTTTCAGCTGGGAGTGACCACCGATACTCAGGATTGTACAGGTACGGTTGTTGCCAAATCGGACAAAAAAGCGGACAAGGCGGCAGCGCAGCAGGCTTTGGCAGGCTTTGTGGGAGAAATGGATCAGCTGCCGCCTATGTATTCCGCCATTCAGATCGGCGGCAAGCGGCTTTACGAATTGGCCCGCAAGGGGCAGGAGATCGACCGGCCCCGGCGGCGCATTACGGTTTTGCAAATGGAGCTTTTAACCTTTGATGAGGAAAGCCAGACCGGGTTCTTTCGGGTGGTTTGCTCCAAAGGTACTTATGTACGCACCTTGTGCCACGACCTGGGGGAGGCCTTAGGCACAGGCGGGATGATGACAAGCCTGCAGCGTACCCGGGCTGGGATTTACCGCCTGGATCAGTCCCATACCTTAGAGGAAACTCAGCAGGCAGCGGAGGCAGGCAGGCTGCCCCAGCTGCTGATTCCGGTGGAAAGCCTGTTTGAACAGTATCCAGCGGTAGAGATCGACAATTACGGCCGGGAGAGGGCCTTTCATGGCGCCTTTATCACGGCGGAGCATACCAGTTCCGGGGAAATGCCCGCAGAAGGTACGGTTGCCCGGATATTCCACGGGACAGAATTTATCATGCTGGCACAATGCAAACGTCTGGATCGGGGCGATCTGGCATGGTTTACCTATAAAAAATTTTAGTAGCAACAGGGGTAAGAAATGTTCGAAAACAAACCAAAGAAAAGAGTTATCGCGCTGGGCTTTTTTGATGGCGTGCACAAGGGGCATCAGGCGCTGATGGATACCGCTATCCGCCGGGCAAAGGAGCTGGATGCAGTTTCCTCTGTTTTTACCTTTGATAAGCGGCCGGGCAGTGTAATCCAGGGTGTCAATGTTCCGCTTTTGATTTCTCCTTCCGAGCGCAGCGAAGAAATTCGCCGCCTGGGGGGCGTGGATGAGGTGATTATCTCTCATTTTGATCAGGAGATGCGGGAAATGCCCTGGAAAACCTTTGTATCTCAGGTGCTGGTGGAGCAGTTCCGCGCCTGTCACATTGTTTCCGGCTGGAACAACCGCTTTGGCTATATGGGCCAGGGCACAGCGGAAAAGCTGGGAGAGGAATGTAAGCGGCTGGGCATCGGCTATGACTGCATTCAGGGCGTAAAGGTAGACGGTGTTGTGGTCAGCTCCACCTATATCCGCAGCCTGATCGCTGCCGGAGAAATGGAACGGGCGGAGGCTTTTTTAGGCCATCCTTATACCATTTCCGGCGAAGTGAAGCATGGCAGACGGGTCGGCCGCACCATTGGTATACCCACAGTTAACCTGAACCTGCCGGAGGAAATGCAGCAGCCTCCCTTTGGGGTATATGCTTCCAAGGTTTGGGTGGAAGGCAAGGAGCATTTGGCGGTGACCAACATTGGCGTGCGGCCCACCTTCCAGGACAAGGGGGAGGCCACCATCGAGCCTCATATCTTGAATTTTGGCGGTGATCTGTACGGAAAATATATCCGAGTGATGCTGTACCGCTTTTTGCGGCCGGAAAAGTGCTTTGAGAGCATTGAGGAGCTGAAAGCGGCTATTGCCGGGGATATCAAGACAACCCGGGACTATTTCGCCGGAGGAGCGGAATAGAAGCATAAATAATGCAGGCGGTCTAACACACTTTTTACAAAAGTCCATAAAATAACCGACAAACAACCAAAAAGGAACAGATTGTGCAGTCTGTTCCTTATTTTTTAAAAAAATAAATTTTTAAGCATTGAAAAATGCAAAAAAATATCATATGATATACATTATAGTTTATGAAAAGACAGGATGAAGCGAAAATGCTAAATATCGTTTTAGTAGAACCGGAGATTCCGCAAAATACAGGCAATATTGCCCGGACATGTGCGGCTACTGGCTCTGTTCTCCATCTGATAGAGCCTCTGGGCTTTTCTCTGGATGAAAAGGCGGTGCGCCGAGCCGGTTTGGATTATTGGCGCCTGGTAGATGTGCGCACCTATAAAAATCTGGAGGATTTTTTTGAGAAAAATCCGGACGGCCCTTATTTTTACGCCACCACCAAAGGCCGGCATGTGTATGCGGATGCGGCTATTCCGGCAGATGCGTATCTGCTCTTTGGCAAAGAAACCAAGGGCTTGCCGGAAACTCTTTTAAAGGAACATCCGGAGCGGTGTATCCGCATTCCCATGATATATGACGCCCGCAGCCTGAATCTATCCAATTCTGTGGCGGTTGTCGTCTACGAAGCTTTGCGGCAGAACGGCTTTCCCGGTTTGCAGGACTTGGGACATTTTCCCGAATAAAAGAAGCATGCTATGGAAAAGATCGGTTTTTTAACGGATTTTGCCGGAGATATCCTCTGCGGCCTTGTGAGGAATTAGGTGCTATTGCGCCGGCGGAGAATCTGGATCAGCTGGCAAAACGGATGCGGGAAGAAATTTGGCTTTCGGATCGTGAAGAAGATCCTTCTGAGTGCTGCACGGCCAATACAGACAGCTGGGCTTTGGCCGCTGGGTATTATGAAAGGCCCCATGAAAGGAAAATTCGGAACATTTTTTACAGGTTCTATTGCATTTTCTGGACAAAGCAGGTATAATCCAATATTAGATTGAAATATTATTATGGTAGTTCTCAAATAGATTTCTATAAAGGAGCGTTTACTATGACATACAACAAAAAAAATGTGGAAGACATAGAAGTAAAGGGCAAAAAGGTAATTGTCCGCTGTGATTTTAATGTGCCTCAGGATGAAAACGGCAATATCACAGACGACAAGAGAATTGTCGCATCTTTGCCCACCATCCAGTACCTGCTTCAGCAGGGGGCCGCCGTAATTTTATGCTCTCATCTGGGGCGTCCCAAGGGTGAGTTTAAAATGAAGTTTTCTTTGAAGCCGGTGGCGGAACGTCTGTCTCAGCTGCTGGGTCAGGAGGTCAAGATGGCAGAGGATGTTATCGGTCCTTCCGCCAAGGCGTTGGCAGCTCAGGTGCAGCCTGGTCAGGCAATTCTGCTGGAGAATGTCCGCTTCCATAAGGAAGAGGAAAAGAACGATCCGGCTTTTGCCAAGGAACTGGCTTCTATGGCAGAGATCTTTGTAAACGATGCCTTCGGCACCGCGCACAGAGCCCATGCCTCTACCGCCGGCATTGCGGATTATCTGCCTGCTGTCTGCGGCTATCTGATTAACAAGGAAATCTCCATTATGGGCAAGGCACTGTCCAATCCGGCTCGTCCCTTCGTAGCGATCCTGGGCGGCGCTAAGGTTTCTGATAAGATCGGCGTCATCAACAACCTGATCGAAAAGTGTGATACCATCATCATCGGCGGCGGTATGAGCTATACCTTCCTCAAGAGCCAGGGTAAGAGAATCGGCACTTCTCTGTGCGAGGAGGAGAAGCTGGATCTGGCCAAGGGTCTGCTGGAAAAGGCACAGGCTAAGGGCGTTTCTATTCTACTGCCCGAGGATACCGTTTGCGCCAAGGAATTTGCGGCAGACGCACAGCCGTATACCTTTACAGCTGGTGAGCTTCCGGATGATATGATGGGTCTGGATATCGGTTCCAAGACCATCGAAAAGTTCTCTCAGGCGCTGAAGAGCGCGGGCACCGTGGTTTGGAATGGCCCCATGGGTGTATTTGAGTTTGACGCTTTCGCCGTAGGCACCAAGGCCATTGCCAAGGCGATTTCTGAATCTCAGGCAGTTTCCATCATCGGCGGCGGCGATTCCGCAGCAGCTGTGGAAAAGCTGGGCTATGCAGACAAGATGACACACATCTCCACAGGCGGCGGCGCTTCTCTGGAGTTTTTGGAGGGTTTGGAGCTGCCGGGTATTGCATGCCTTGAGGATAAAGAGTAAAATAACAAAATAATGATGTGTTAAATAAGCACCTGAGGAAAGGGGTTAAAATTCAAATGAATCGTAGATACCGCAAGACTGTAATTGCCGGGAACTGGAAGATGAATCAGACGCCTAGTCAGACCAAGGCCTTGATCGAGGAAATGAAGCCGTTGGTTGGCAAGGCAAAGTGGTGTGACGTTTTGCTGTGCGTACCCTTTGTAGATATCACAGCAGCTGTTAAGGCAGCTAAGGGCTCTAAGATTGCCATTGGTGCGGAAAACATGCATCAGGCATCCCATGGCGCATATACTGGGGAGGTTTCCGCAGAAATGCTCAAGGAGCTGGGCGTGAAATATGTAATCATCGGCCATTCCGAGCGGCGTCAGTATTTTGCGGAAACAGATGAAAGCTGCAACGAAAAGGTTTTGGCAGCCATTGAAAATGGTCTGCGTCCCATCCTGTGTGTAGGCGAGTCTCTCAAGGAAAGAGAGCAGGGCGTGACCATCGAAAAGATCCGGATGCAGGTTAAGATCGCTTTAAACGGCGTTCCTGTTGAGGATATCAAAAAGGTTATTATCGCTTACGAGCCGATTTGGGCGATTGGTACCGGCAAGACTGCCACAGCAGAGCAGGCCAATGAGGTATGCTCCGCGATCCGTGACTGCATGCGGGAGCTGTATGGTGCCAGAGCAGCCAGAGCTATCACCATCCAGTATGGCGGCAGCATGAATGCCAAGAATGCGCAGGAACTGCTGGCACAGCCGGATGTAGACGGCGGCCTGATCGGCGGCGCATCCCTCAAGAGCGAGGATTTTGCCGCTATCGTCAATGCGGCAAACCAGTAAAAGTAGAAATGACTGCAAAGGGGCGGCTGGGCTGTCCCCTTTTTTGTTATAGCAAGGAGGATTTGCAATGACCAAGGAAGAAACCAAGATCATCACAGAGGAAATCAAGGCGGAAGAACCGAAAAAGAGAAAACGCACCGCCAAGGCAGCAGGAACCACTAAAAAAACCACCACTCGTAAGAAAGTTGCCGCCTCTAAAAAGACCGCTGCAGCTAAAACTACGGCAAAGAAGACAACCACCAAACGCACCACCCGGAAAAAGGCGGCGGCATCGGCAAAGGAGCCTTTGATGCTGATGATTCTGGACGGCTTCGGCTATCGGGAGGCGGCGGAAGGCAATGCCATCCTGGCAGCAAAGACTCCGGTATTGGATCAGATTTTCGAGGAAAATCCCAAAACTCTGCTGGGTGCTTCCGGCCTGGATGTCGGTCTGCCCGATGGCCAGATGGGTAACTCTGAGGTCGGCCATACCAACATTGGCGCGGGCCGTATTGTGTATCAGGAGCTGACCCGGATCAGCAAGGCCATTGATGATGGGGATTTCTACGAAAATCCTGCTTTTTTGGACGCGGTGAAAAACTGCCAGTGGAACAATTCCACTCTGCATATTTTTTGCCTGCTGTCTGACGGAGGCGTGCATTCTCATATCGACCATATGGAAGCGCTGGTGGAAATGGCCAAGCGCCACGGCCTGTGGAAGGTCTGCGTTCACTGTATTATGGACGGACGGGACACACCGCCCACCTCCGGTCTGGCGTATATTCGCCGGCTGCAGAATAAGCTGAAGGAGACCGGCATAGGATGCATTTCTACCATTGAAGGCCGATATTATGCGATGGATCGGGATAAGCGCTGGGATCGGGTACAGCGGGCTTATGATGCCATCGTATGCGGTAAGGCGCCGGTTAATACCGACCCGCTGGACGCTGTCCAGAAGTCCTATGACGCCGGTGTTACCGATGAATTTATCGAGCCGGTGATTGTCACACCGGACGGCAACGTGCGGCAGAATGACTCTGTTATTTTTGCAAACTTTCGTCCCGACCGGGCAAGAGAACTGACCCGAACCCTGACGGATCCGGACTTTGACGGTTTTGACCGGGAGCCAGGCTTCTTCCCGGTAGATTACATCTGTATGACCCAGTATGACGCCACGATGCCAAATGTACAGGTAGCCTTTCAGCCTCAGTCCCTGAAAAACACCTTTGGCGAATACATTTCGGAAAAGGGCCTGAAGCAGCTGCGAATCGCGGAGACAGAGAAATACGCCCATGTGACCTTCTTCTTTAATGGCGGCGTGGAAACGGAATACGCTGGTGAGGATCGTGTCCTGATCGCTTCTCCCAAGGTGGCAACCTATGATTTAAAGCCGGAGATGTCCGCTTATGAGGTGACAGAAGAAGTGGTAAAGCGGATCGAGTCTGATTTATACGATGTGATTATTTTAAACTTTGCTAATTGCGATATGGTTGGTCATACCGGCGTAATGCAAGCGGCTGTTCAGGCTGTGGAAGCAGTAGACACATGCGTTGGCAAGGTAGTGGAAGCCCTGAAGGCCAAGGGCGGTAAGGTGCTGATTACCGCAGATCACGGCAACGCGGATCAAATGCTGGAGGAAGACGGCGTGTCTCCCTTTACCGCGCATTCTGTAAATCCGGTACCTCTGGTGCTGGTAGGCGGCCCGGAGGGCGTGACTTTGCAGCGTGGTGTACTGGCAGATTTAGCGCCTACAATGCTGGAGCTTTTAGGTCTGCCCCAGCCGGAGGAAATGACCGGTAAGAGCCTGCTGGTGAAATAATTTCCATAGATAAGCAAAAATTAGAAACTGCGGCAAAGGTTTTTGCTATTGTTACCATTTTGTTGAAGAATTGTAAACAAATTGAGGTAGTAATCATATGCCATGTTGATTATAATGGGGGTATTGGAGGGATTGACCATGGATATGAATACAAGACAAAGAAAAAATCAGCAGCGAAAACAGAGAGATCGAATTCTTTTGATCGTTATTGTGGTGGCGATTATCGCGGTAGCGGCAGCAGTCATAGGGGTACATAACCACAAAAACAAGGAAAACACCGCAGACACCAGCCCCAAAACCCAACAGACCATGCAGCAGGAGGGCAAGCAGAGTCTGGAGGAAACAGGCGCTTCCTTCCAGTATCAGCTGGCTTATCCCGAAATGAATGTGGGGGAAATCCCGGAAACTGTTAAACCGGAGGGCAAGGTAATTTATTTGACCTTTGATGACGGACCGTCTGCCTTGACCTATGAAATTATGGATCTTTTGGAGCAATATCATGCCAAGGCAACCTTTTTTGTAGTGGGCAATAATCTGACAGACAGCCGGGCAAGCCTGCTCAAGCGGATGATTGATGACGGCTGTACCATTGGCATCCATACAGATACCCACGAATATAAGACGGTTTACGCTTCCATTGACAGTTACCTGGCGGATTTTAACAGTATTTATAAAAAGCTGTACGATATGACAGGGACTTATCCAGAGATTTTCCGGTTTCCCGGCGGCAGCATCAACGGCTATAACAAGGGCTTTTACCAGCCGCTGATCGCGGAAATGCTGCGCCGCGGCTTTGTATATTTTGACTGGAATATTTCTTCAGAAGACGCTACTGGCAAGGACTACACAGCGGAGCAGCTGTGTGCCAATGTAGTCAGCAAGGTGGATGTATTTGAGGAAAGCAAGCCTGTGGTTCTGTTCCACGACGCGGGCAACAAAAAGACCACCGTTGCCGCTTTGAAATTGGTGTTGGAGCAGCTTTCCGCCAAGGGTTATACCTTTGAAGCTTTAGACCGGACCTCGCCCCAGGTTTCTTTCTCTTATAAAGAATAGTTTTTTACAGGAAATTGCAGGAAGTACAGATTTAGACTTGAAATTGAAAAACACATATTATATACTATTAATATGCGCAGATTCCGCGCAATAGTAAAGAATCTGCGAGGAATTCGGGTAATCTAGGAAGCCCCTTCCGGTTACACCATCTGTTTTGCACAGATAAATTTTAAATATGGAGGAAAATAAAATGGCAGAAGCAAAGATTTTTTACCAGGAAGACTGCGACCTG
>CAZSBD010000031.1:0-12107 GCA_964605215.1 uncultured Oscillospiraceae bacterium
GAGGTGCCATCTGCCGAAGTCACGTAAACCCGGGAACCTAAGGGAATCACTCTGGGATCCACAGCAATGGTACCGCCCTCTACACAGCAGGTACCCGTCGCCGTGGTGACGCTGCCGTTCTGAGCACTGTAAGCGGTGGCTTTCACATCCAGTACCCGGCTGTAACGCAGATTTTCACCGCCCCGGCTGACAATCATCCGGCCTGTGCCCCGCAAAACGATCTTAGGCTGAGCGGCCTTTATCACGGTTTCCGACAAGACAGTTCGGTCGCTTTCCACGCCGTCCCGGCAGGTGACCTGGATGGTCTGCTTCTTACTGCCGTCCGCACCTTCCTGCACAACTCGGGATTTTCCGTAGTCCAAATCCTCTGTATCCTGGGTTTGTGTATCAAAGGGAATGACCACCGTCTGTGTCACTTCTTCTTTGGTGACCCGAATCACCTGGATCTCCTGTGGCTGAGAAATTACCGTATCCAGACCAGGCTTGGTTTCATCCCATTCTCCCAAAGTCAGTCCCGTTGTTTCCAAAATCTCGGCAACGGTATGATTTGCTGTCTGAACGGTCCGGGTTTCCCCGTCTGCCTGGACGGTCACTTCAAATTTCTTCTCCAGCACCAGATGGGTCACGCCCTCCTGGTCTGTGGTCTCCCGCACCAGTTCATACTCTTCTGTGTCAAAGCCGGCAGCTTCCATGACCTCCAACCGATCCTCCTGAAAAGACTGGATCTTTTTGATTTCATCGTCCGCGTAGATGGCATAGGTATGCACAGATGTTTCACATAAAAAAACAATAGATGCCGTCATCGTAATGAGCAAAGCTGCCAGACTAAAACGGCGGATATGTCCGAACGTTTTCTTCTGTTTGTTTCGCATAAATTCCTCCTCTTAGGGTCATACAGTTTAACTTGTCTTGCAAAGCGTATTCTGTATCAGTATATCCAGGCATCAGGAAAATGATTCCTAAAAATACGCTTTTTTCCCGGATTTGCACCGGGAACCCTAATCATTTGGTTTTTTCTTGTGCCATTATAAAGAGGAGGCCGCTTTCTGTCAAACGGCGAAAATGCAGGATTTCATTTTTAAAAATTCATTTTCGACATGTTTCATAAAATTTGTAAAAAAGAACGCAGGGATTTGTTTAAGAATGTGGAAATTTTGCATGACCTTTTCGTCATTTTGCACATTCCCTTTTCTTACTCTCTGCGTCTTTTCTACTATTTTTTCGTGAAAAACTGAATTTTTTCGGTTTTTTCGTGTTTTTTAATTTTACTCCTTAAAAACTAAACTTGTTTTTTATAATTTTTAAACGACAAAAATTCTTATTTTTCTTATTTTTATTTATTTTTCAGAACTTCATTTTAATTTTCATCGTTTTTCGTGATTTTTAACGAATTCCTATTTTTTTGATTTTATTTGATTTTTTTAATTTATTTTTGAAAAAATACCAATATTTTCTTCAGTTTTATAATAATTTGTGAATATTTTTAAAACATTACAATTCCGTAACAAAAATTATTTGTTGAAAATGCAAATGCTAAAGCCAAGATCCATAGGGTTTATCCCTGCCGGATGCAGCCTATTGGGTCTTCAAAACAACGGTTTGATTTGTCCCATCCCAATCGATTTGGAAAGCAAAGGCTTGAGCCAGATCCCGCATTTTATAATAATAATGGTTATTGATCAGATAAGCAGGCACCTTCTTGGTTTCGCCATTGATTGTGACCTTAGACAGAGACTCCTTGACGGTCAACTTTTTAGAACCAGTCCCCTTCAACTCATCCCCTATAGGCGTATAAGCCTGCCCTGTTGTGACGGCTACCGTGCCACTTTTTTGATCCCAGGAAACCTGAACCTGACTGGCCGTTCCCGTTAACAGACTGGCGATATCCCGCAGCTTGATATAGTTATTGCTATGGATCACATAGGTATCCACATCATAGGCCTTGCCATCAACGCTGACCTTGATTTGAGACGCCGTGGCGGTCTCCGACTTAATAAGCTGGTTTTCCACACTTTCTCCTGGTTTCATAGAAATCCGTAGCCGGGGTAAATTATAAAGTCCGTCGGAAATATTCGCTATCTCTGTAGTGGTGGTCGTACTCATTTGGTATCCCAGACTGCCTAAAAGCTCCGTACACCAAGGATCCGTAGCCCCAAATGGATAGGCCAAATATAAAACTTCATTGCCTACATATTTTTCAATGGCAGTCTTGCTGTGAGTCAGATCGGCGGATACACGGGCTGCATAAGCTTCCTTCGTTTCTCCACAAAGCCTCTGTACCCCGTTTGGGCCGTCAGAAACTAAATTCCCCTTGGCTTCCGGGTTATGCAGATTATTGGTATGGCTGCCAATATCCACATAGCCGCTTTCATACATTTCCCGGCATTCCGCCCAGGTCAAAAAACCTGAGGGACCGTATACTTGGCCATTATCGTCTACTCCCCGTAAATTGCTGGAGATAACCGCAATGGTGGCTTTCATCCCGGTTTCTTTTAAAATTGGATAAGCATAATCATAATTATCCTGATAGCCGTCATCAAAGGTAATCATCACCGGCCTGTCCGGCATCTCTCTTCTGCCGCTGCAAATCTCCACCAGGTCTTTGGTTAAAAGCGGCGTATAGCCGTAATCCCGTAAAAGTTCCATGTCCTGCCGGAATCTTGCCGGCGTCACAATCAAGTTGCTGCTGCCAACATTTTGATTCACACAATGATACATCAGAATGGGTACAGAATTTGCCGCCATTGCCGGCGTCACCAGCAGTCCCACTGCCAGCAAAATCACTACAATATATTTTTTCAAGGCCGTTCCGCCTCCTTAATCTGCTATAGGGCTTTAGATGTCTGCACAGATATTAGGCTTTCGATTTCCGCTTTTTACATATCTGCGCATATTTAGCAATGATAGCACGATTTTCCAAAGAACACAATCCACTTTCCCCTTAAAAATTCTGAATTTTTTCAAAGAAAAAAGCCTCCTTCCGGAGGCCTTATTCTTTATGTACTCACATAAACAGAGAATTAAGCTTATTTTCCTTTTCCCCTTTAACAAAAGCCCGAACTTCTGCCGCAATGACACCGTTCAAAGCAAAAATAGCAATCAGGTTTGGTAAGGCCATCAGGCCATTAAAGATATCTGCAATGGTCCATACAGCGGAAACCGTTAAGTAGGGACCAATGAATACCGCCAGAATATAAACCCAGCGATAAGTCTTCACAACACCCTGCTTGCCGCCTACCAGATATTCCAGGCACCGTTCGCTGTAGTAGTCCCAGCCCAGGATGGTGGTAAAGGCAAAGAACACCAGACACAGCATCAGAATAAAGGTGCTGATGAAACCCGGCAGAGGAAGACCTAACTCAAAGGCCCGGGAAGTTACTGCAACGCCCTCCAGCCCTACATTCCAGGAATCAGTCAGCAGAATGGACAAACCGGTCATCGTACAAATGACAATGGTATCAATAAAGGTGCCTGTCATAGATACCAGACCCTGACGAACGGGAGACTTGGTCTGTGCTGCCGCTGCTGCGATTGGCGCACTACCCAAGCCAGCTTCATTGGAGAAAATGCCTCTTGCAATACCCTTCTGCATCGCCACCATCATAGCGCCGATGGCACCACCAGCTGCCGCTTTGGCGCCAAATGCGCAAGTGACAACCTCAACGATAACGCCAGGAATCTCCGGGATATGGGTCAAAACGATGACAGCTGCCGCAATCACATAGATGATAGCCATAAAGGGTACAACGACCTGGGATACACCGGAAATTCTCTCCAAACCGCCGATAACTACCAGCGCTACGCAAAGGGTAACCAAAATGCCGGCAATGACAACGCTCCAGGAATAATCCATTCCCAAAATGCTGATCGTATGGGCATTGTTCGGATCAAAATAATTATTTACCGCACTGGTAATACCATTGATCTGCGTAATGGTGCCAATACCCAGCAGACCAGCCAGCACACCAAAAAGCGCAAACAGCTTTGCCAGCCATTTCCAACCCTTACCCATACCATTTTCAATGTAATAGAAGGGGCCGCCCAGAACATGACCGTCCTCTTTGATCACACGATACTTGATGGCCAGCAAGCCCTCGGAAAATTTGGTTGCCATTCCAAAGAAGGCCGCAACCTCCATCCAAAACAGAGCGCCGGGGCCGCCGACAACCAACGCAGTTGCTACGCCGACAATATTGCCGGTACCGATGGTCGCGGACAGTGCCGTACACAAAGCGCCAAAGCTTGTGATCTGGCCTTCGCCGCCCTCTTCATTCTTCACCATAAACTTCAGGGCTTTTCCCAGATGACGCACCTGCACACCGCTTGTCCGGATAGTCAGCAGGATGCCGACAGCCAGGATCAGAACGATGAGCGGGACTCCCCAAACAAAGTCATCAATCTTGCCCAGAGCTTCATTGATGGAACTCCACATATTTCTTTCTCCTTTCTTTGTGTAAAAAAACTTACTTTTTCATTTTATCACCTTTTACGCAAATGTAAATAATTTTAAAACATTTTTTCAGAACCTTTTCATTGAATAATTCACTTTTTTCTTTTAAAAGGCCAGTTTTTAATCACTTTTTACGAAAACTCCTTTTTTTCAGGCTGTAATTTCTCCATTATATGCACCGAAAAATGCAAGATATAATTGCAGGATTTATCTTCTTTATTTTCATTTGACCGGATTTTCACAGCTTTCTTTTTTGAAAAATCTTTAACCCATCCTTCTTCTTAAATGTAAAAACCGCCTTTGCAAAATCCTACAAAGGCGGCCCATATTCAAAACATACTTCCCTTTATTCTGTTGCCCGAGGCTCTAATGTACCGCTTTCCATCGTTTTTGTATGGAAATAATAGGCCCCGTCCTTCGTTCCCTCCTGGATGGAATAGACCTGATACTCGCCATTTTCCTCAATGCTGATCTCATTTTTACTGCGAGGATGGCCAAAATAAGCTTCCGCCAGCTTGGTCAGATTATCATGATCCACGCCCACATCCTTTATCACCTTTTTATAAAGCGCCGGAGAGAGCTTTTCTTTCAGGCTCTTATCATAATAACTGCCATCCTCAGGATACCAGATATCCTCCAGGGTAAGCGCCTCCCCGTCTTTTGATAAGGTTGCCACGATTGGAAAGTTTCCCCCTGCACCATAACAATAAACTTCTTCTTTATAAACTACAAATGTATCAAAATCCAGCTGCATGGTCACTTCCAGCTTGCCGTTTTTCTCAGCCACATCATAAACTTTAGCCTGCACGAAAGGTTGGGTCTCTACATATCGAGACATTTCCGAAATGTAATCCTCGCTCAGCTTCTTTTTTAAAATCTGCGCCATCATAGAAAGATACTGGTCTTGAGGCATCAGATCTGTTTCTCCACCGATATAAGCAAACTTTTTATCTCCATCACTTTTATGCGCATCTGTTTGCTGCGCCTGCTGACCCGCTGGCTCCAAAGCGCTGGATCTTTCCTCCGGCGGCTGAGTAAAAGTACACGCTCCGGTAAAAAGCAATGCGAAAGCCAGCAGCAAAATCATCCAAAGCCGGTTTTTTGGTTTTTTACGCAACATTTCAATCCGCTCCTTTAAATATCCGGAACCGCCGGGTGTCAGTCTGCTGGAAAAACCAGAGCCTGCTGTCCAATCAATTAAAGTCCTGCCATACTGCCACCGGTTCTTTTCTCCCAACTGGGTCACAGTATCTGCATCACAGGCCAGTTCTCCATCCACCTTGGAATAATAAGCCGCCAGCCAAACCAACGGATGATACCAATGCACAATGAGCAGAAGGCACCGCAGGCCGGCCCAAACAAGATCGCCATGGCGGTAATGAGTAGATTCATGGGCAATGGCATAGCGCATACCCTGTTCATCCTGGCAAATTTCTACTGGCAGATAAATGGCAGGCCGCAGCCAGCCTGCAAGACAGGGAGAACGGAGACCTGCGGTCAGATAAACAGGCAGCCTGCCTTCCCGGCCCCAAAAGCGGCGATTTTTTCGCAGTCTACGGGTAAATTGGCCATAGGAGACAAGGAGCGTCCCCGCTGTGATCCCTCCGCCGGTCAGCCAGATGACCGGCCAGAGGGAAAGGCCAAAGGAATCCGGATTGTCCGCCTCTTCCCACTGAGGCAACTGGGAGGAGCCCTTTGTTTGCTTTGCTGCCGATTCTTGAGAAGCTGCCGAAACAGAAGGCTGTGCTTGCATTGGCTCCAACTGGATTTCTGCTCGTTGCGGATGCATCAGCCATGCCCCTGCGCTCATGGGACTTTGGCCCAGAGAACCGGGAAGCAGCAGCCGGAAGGCCACCAAAAGCCAAAGGGCATAGGTCACCTTGGGAGAGATCCGCCCCCGGCTCAAGCGCCGAAGAAGCAAAACCGCCAAAATCAATAAAGAGGACGCCATCAAAAATTGTCTCATTCTTTCTCCTCCGCTTGACGCAGGATGCGATACAGTTCTTCCATATCCGCTTGGGACAGAGCCTCCTGCTCCACCATCGAATGGATCATCAACCCCAAACTGCCATGATATACCTTGCTCAAAAAAGAACGGGTCTCCCGCAAAACCGCCTCCTCCCGCTGCACGCAAGGCGTATACCACTTGGTTCGCCCTTCCGCCTGCCATGAGAGCAGGCCCTTGCCTTCCATCCGGCGCAGCACTGTCATGGTGGTGCTTTTGGCCCAGCCCCATTTTTTCTCCAGCTGACGCACCAACTCCATAGCTGTCTGAGGCGCTTTATCCCACAGGCATTCCATCACCTTCCACTGACTATCTGTCAAATCTCTGGTTTCCATCAGTTTTCTCCTCCTTGGTTTACTTTGTAAACTTATTATAAGGTATCTCGGTCTACTTTGTCAACCAATAAGACAAAAAAAACCGACTCTTTTTAAGAGTCGGTTTTGTCATCTATTTTAAAGAAATTTTGCAGGCTTCTATGGCCGATTCCTTGGTATCAAAGGTGGCCATAAAGCCGGAAGCATGGCAAAAACGCATACCTGGAACAAAGCACGCAAGCTCTTCATCCCGCTTGCCCCACCATTTCTGGGGAAAATAAACTTTGTTTTCCCCATGACCGGTTTTCACACCAGTGGCGCTCCAGCCGCCCCGCAGAGAAGGTGCCACCACCCAGATGGCATCTGTATCCCGCAGCACGTTCTGAAATGGCATATATTCATCCAGCACCACGATATGATCTTTCATCTCTCCCAGAGCGATCTCTACTTCCTGCTTGGCCTGATGCGCTGCGTCAAAGGCGCACAATTCGTCGTTGATTACATCCTTGGCCAGATCCACCGCCCGCAGGAAGGATTTCATCCGGCCTTCTTCTGAGGTGTCTTCGTTCCAGTTGGGATTCATATTTTTAATGGCTCGGGCCAGAGAATTGGGCGTGCCGTTGTTATCACAGTCATCCAAGGGCTGAACCAGCTTGACATCAAAAATAAACTGATCGTCCGGGTCCGCAAACAGAAGATCCCCATAAGCCCGCACCAATTTACCAAAAGCTGCGTACAAAATTCCATTGGGTCTGGCTTCCCGGGGCTGGGCATGATGATCGAATTCACCATCGCCAATATCCGCGACCATAACATCCGGCAGGCTGTCGGACGGCGGATCAAAGCCTCTGACCACCTCAATGTCCGGATTAATCATCTGTACAAAAGCCACGGAAAATACATCATCCGCATGGAAGGTGCCGCCGTGGACATAAATTTGTTTCACTTGCCTTAAATCTTTTCGCATGTTCATTCTTCCTTTTTCGTATTCTTTTTCATTATAGGGCAAATTTCCGGCAATCGCAATTAACTTTTTAAAAAATTCCAAAGAAATCAAGATCCGGATTGTCCCGTTTCTTGTAGAATATAAAATTTTATGATAAAATAAAAAAGAAACGATTACAAGGAGGCAGGATCATGGCAAATCTCCCGGAAATTTCAAAAACATTCCGATTCCGGCTGTTGTTGTGTCTGATCCTCCCTTATCTTTTTTTTACCGGCTGCGGACTGGCTCCTTCATCCAGCGCTGACCAAGCCGTCCATGAAGCTGTCTTTTCCGGCTTCTCCCTGACCTCGGCTGACCATCCAGAATTGAATTTTGGTTTCGCATCAGACGAATCTCCCAGCATTCGGGATTTCTGTGTCACCGCTAACCAAACTGTACTGATCCTGGATTTTTCTTCTCAGCATGTGCTGGAATATGATTTTGCTGGCAATTTACTTAAGAATTACGATTTTCACCTGGCGGAACGAGGCCTGACTGCCTGTAAAATTGCAGGTGACGCCCAGGGTCGCATTTATCTGCTGGATAGCTACAACAATGCCATCCTCACTACCGGCGAAAATGGTGTGGAAAACATTTCCAATCTTTCCTTTGCCGAAGCCGATCTGATTACGCAAATGTATGTCAATCCCAATGATGATGCTTTGTGGGTGACCATTTCCCAGCTGGAGCACGGGGAAGACAGCTGCCGTCTGGACGTTTCCGGCAAAGAAGCCCGGGTTGTCAGTGAGCCTGTCCCCGGCAGCCGGCTCAGCGATTTTCTCACCTTCCGGCCTGTTTTACAGTATAACGCAGACGGCACTCTATCAGATCATATTCAGGTGGAGCTTTATCAGAACGGAGAAAAATCCCGGGTTTTCACCTTAACTTCTCACACATCGGAGGACGTTTGCATTGTGGGGCTGAATTTATATGGCGTTGTAAACGGAGATTATTGGGGCAAGCTTTATGAACGGATCCCGGATAACAGCAATCCCACCGGCAGCAGGCTGCAGGAGACCTTTTTGCGTATTCAAAGCGGCACTTCCGTCCCTATGGCATGTGGCAATCCCTTGCCGGAAGCAGATCTGCGCCAAAGCTACGGCAACGAAACCTATATCATCCACTTCACCGGCGCTGGTCTTTCCTTCCGCCGGCTGGCAGACGTTTGCCAGACCTGGTCCCCCGCCTCTCAATTTGAAATCAGCTGGGAATAAGCTGTGTAAAACATTATTTTGCATTTTCACTTCATCCCATGCTATAATGTAAAATTGAGTACAAATAATGAGGTGAAAATTTTGCTGGATATCATTTTAGATATTTTACGGGATGTGGGAGTAACCCTTCCCATCTTGTTTGTGGTTTATATCGTCATCGAGATCTTAAACAAAAAACTAACGTCGTCTCCAGGCGTCTTGACCAAGATGAATGCTCTGGGACCGGTTTTGGGCGCAGGTTTAGGGGCAATTCCCCAGTGCGGCTTTTCTTCCGCCGCTTCCGCACTGTATGCTATGGGCTTTATTGCCCCTTATACCCTGATCTCTGTCTTTCTATCCACATCAGACGAGGCCATCCCGGTCATGATTGCCGGCGGCGATCCGGGCATTGTCAAACTGGTGCTGGTTAAGATTCTGGTTGCAATCATCGCCGGATACATTTTAAAATTCACGGTTTTCCGCAAGGTAGAGCTGGAACAGGCTCCGGAGCTGGAATTCGGCAACTGCGGCTGCAATCCCAATCCTTTGGTGCAGGCTGTAATCCACACCATCCAAACTGCTGTCATTCTGCTAATCAGTATGGCCATTATTGAGATCGGTATGTATTTTCTGGGCATGGATCGGCTGTCCGCCCTGCTTTTAAACGGAAGCATTTTCCAGCCCGCCATTTGCGCTCTGCTGGGCCTGATCCCCGGCTGCGCCATCTCTGTTTTTTTAACCGAGCTGTTTATGCAGGGAACCATCAGCTTTGGTGCGGTGATCGCCGGACTTTCCACCGGTGCCGGCTTCGGCTATATCATCCTGTTTGAGGAGATCCGTGACTGGAAAAAATGCTTCTTCGTATTGCTGATTACCTATCTGTGCGCTGCTGCGGCCGGTACGTTGATTCAGCTGTTTTCTTAAACCTCGGCAAAAGGCGATGCACCACTTCC
Organism: uncultured Oscillospiraceae bacterium; assembly: GCA_964605215.1. Classification (GTDB taxonomy): domain Bacteria; phylum Bacillota; class Clostridia; order Oscillospirales; family Butyricicoccaceae; genus CAZSBD01. The sequence goes on from CAZSBD010000031.1 coordinate 9,901, forward strand.
GGCACATCGCCTTTTTTCATCTGATCTTCAAAATCTGTCCGGCATAGATCCGATTGGTGTTGCGGATATTGTTGCGTTTTGCCAGTTCCTCTACCGTTGTTTGGAACTGCAAGGCAATATCTCCCAAGGTATCCCCCGGCCGCACCACATAATAATCATAACGAGGTGGTATGGTGATGCGCAGCCGCTGGCCGGGATAGATCCGGTCTACATTGTTGATCTGATTTTGAGATGCGATCTCCGGCACGGTAACCTGAAATTGCTTAGCGATGTTCCATAGGGTATCGCCTGGCCGCACCGTATAAATTACGATTGCCATAAGGCCCACTCCTTTCCTTCCTGTTTCTATCCTATGCGGCCTTTTACCTTTTGCAGCTTGACCCCGTAAATTTGGGAGGTGATCCTTTTGACCCATGACCGATCCTTTTATGCTTCCTTCTTCCGGATGGCGATTCTGCTTTCTGCTCAAAACCTGATCGTTTTAAGCGTGAGCCTGATTGATAATATTATGCTGGGCAGTTATTCCGAGGCGGCACTGGCCGGCGCTTCCCTGGCCAACCAAATTCAGTTTATATTTCAGTCCATATTAATGGCCATTGGAACCGGCGTTACCCTTTATGTCTCCCAATATTGGGGCAAGCAAAAGGCCAACGGACAAAACAATCCGGATTCTGCGGAAATGGATGCCTGCCGCCGGGTCTCTACCATCGGTCTGACTCTGGCTCTGGCAGCTGCCGTTTTTTTCTTTGCGCTGGTCACCTTTTTTCCGCAGTCCTGCCTATCCTTTTTCACCAACGACCCGTCTATTATCCAGGAAGGCTGCCAATATCTGGAAGTTCTGCGCTTTTCTTATATTTTCTTTGCCCTTTCCAACCTGTTGTTTGCCATGCTGCGCAGCGTGGAAACAGTTTACATCGGCACCCTGGCCTCTGTGGTCTCCCTGCTGACCAATTTGGTGCTTAACTACGCTTTGATCTTCGGCCATTGGGGCGCACCCCGGCTGGGAATCTATGGCGCGGCTGCCGCCACCTGTATCGCCCGTCTGCTGGAATTTTTAATTGCCCTGCTCTTTGTCTGGAAGGCTGACTGCAAGCTATGCTATTTCGCCTACCGGCCTGTTTGGGACGGCGCATTATTTCGTAAATATATCCGCACCACCATACCGGTTATGATCTCCGACACCCTTTGGGGGCTGGCGATGGCAGGCAGCACTGCCATTTTAGGACGGATGGGCTCGGCCGCTATCACGGCTAACAGCATTTCAAACGCTATTTTCCAGATGATCTTTGTCTTTACAGACAGCAATGCCAACACCGCTTCTGTCCTCACTGCCAAGTCCATCGGCGCGCAGGCTCCCTTAGCTAAAATCAAGGAGAATACCCGCGCTCTCCAGGTGATTTTCATCACTGTCGGTGTCATCAGCGCTCTGGCCCTGTGGGCTTTGGAGGATCCCATCCTGACCCTTTATCCGGAAATTGATCCGGCCTCCATCGCTATGACCCGATCCTTTATCCACATCCTGTGTATCACCTGCTGCATTGGTTCCGGCTACCAGCTGCCTTGTAACTGCGGCATTGTCCGCGGGGGAGGCGACACCGGATTTGTGCTGAAAATGGATCTGATTATGACCTGGCTGTATATGCTGCCGGTTTCCGCATTTGTCGCTTTTGCTTTGCATGCTTCCCCCACCACTGTGTTTTTTGTATTAAAATCCGACCAGCTAATCAAATGCGTTATCGCCTTTGTCAAAACCAACCGCTACCGATGGATCAAACGGTTGATCCCCATGGAAGCTTCTGCCCATGATGCGCCTATGTAATCAACCTCCCTTCGCCACAAATTCAAATGAACACCTAAGACTGTTTGCCAAAAGCAAACAGTTTTTTTTACAAATTCCCCTTGACAAATTCTCATTTATGTATTATTGTATTGTTATCCTAATACAATATGAACAGGAGGTTTCTATATGCAATGGGAATTTCAAAACAATGCTCCCATCTATACCCAGCTGATTACGCAAATCAAACGGGGAATCGTCACCGGTTTCTTCCCAGCTGGCCAACGTCTGCCCTCTGTCCGGGAACTGGCCGCCCAGGCCGGTGTGAACCCCAACACCATGCAGCGTGCCTTTGCGGAGCTGGAGCGGCAATGCCTGGTTTACAGCCAGCGCACCGCAGGCAGATTTGTAACGGAGGATAAGGAAATGA
>CAZSBD010000032.1:0-12073 GCA_964605215.1 uncultured Oscillospiraceae bacterium
TGAAGGCGGAGCTGGAAAAGAACGGCTTCCGGGTAGATATGGACATTCGCAATGAAAAAATCGGCAAGAAGATTCGGGAAGCACAGCTGGAAAAGATTCCGTATATGCTGATTCTTGGCGATAAGGAGCAGGAGGCGAACACGGTTGCTGTTCGGGATCGTAAGACTGGTGAGACTCAGGTCATGACACAGGATGCCTTCATTGCCAAGCTGACAGAAGAAGTAGAAACCAAGGCAAGATAATTACAGGTTGTAATTTATTTTGTAATTATAATGAAATGGAGTGAATGCGGCGCCTCTCTCCGTCAGCGCCGCAGCGCTGAGCGGGGAGCTGCCTCCCCGCTAGGTTTCCAGTGTGCGGGCCTCCTCCTCGCTTTTGTAGATGCGTACCTGGTACAGCATTCCCGGGGACAGCGGGCCGAAAATAAAGATGCCGCTGGCATCGGTGTAGACGGAGCCCAGAATCTCAATGGGTTCCTCTGTAGTGGAAACGGTGACCAAGGCCCCGTCTACCGGCTTGTTTTTGCTGTCTGTGACCACACCGGTCAGGCTGGGCCGGGTGTCGGCGGTCAGATGGACGGTGGCTTCGATCCGTTCGTTTTGCATGGGCTTGATGTAAAAACTGGTTTGCATCCGGCATTCCTCCTAAGAAAATATCTTGATTTATTATATGAAAAAAGACAGGTAAGGTGAAAATTATGGCAGATAAGAAAAAGATGGTGTCTGAGATCACTTCTATGGACGAAGATTTTGCCCAGTGGTATACGGACATTGTAAAAAAAGCGGAGATGATCGACTATTCCAGCGTCAAGGGCTGCGTGATTATGCGCCCCTATGCCCAGGCTCTGTGGGAGAACATCCAGCGCATTCTGGATGGCATGTTTAAAGAGCTGGGGCATGAAAATGTGGCGATGCCCCTCTTTATCCCGGAATCTCTGCTGCAGAAGGAGAAGGACCATGTAGAAGGCTTCGCGCCGGAATGCGCATGGGTGACCTACGGCGGTTCCGAGCAGCTGGAGGAGCGGCTGTGCGTACGCCCCACCTCCGAGACCCTGTTCTGCGAGCATTACGCCAAGACTGTAAAGAGCTGGCGTGACCTGCCCAAGCTGTATAACCAGTGGTGCTCTGTTGTCCGCTGGGAAAAGACCACCCGCCCCTTCCTCCGTTCCCGGGAATTCTGGTGGCAGGAGGGCCACACGGTTCACGCGACACCGGAAGAGGCGCGGGAAGAGACCCAGCGTATGCTTCAGGTGTATGCCAAGTTTGCGGAAGAGTATCTGGCCATTCCCGTGATTAAGGGCGAAAAGACAGAAAAGGAGCGTTTTGCTGGCGCGGAGGAAACCTACACCATCGAGGCTATGATGCACGATGGCAAGGCTCTCCAGTCCGGTACCTCCCACTATTTCGGCGATGGCTTTGCCCGGGCCTTTGATATGCAGTTTACCGATAAGAACAACAAGCTTCAGTATATGTATCAGACCTCCTGGGGCGTTTCTACCCGTCTCATCGGCGCCATCATTATGACCCACGGCGATAACGAGGGTCTGGTGCTGCCGCCCAGAGTGGCGCCGGTACAGCTGATGGTTATCCCCATCGCGGCCAACAAGCGGCCTGAAGTGGCGGACAAGGGCGAAGAGCTGATGAACGCTCTCAAAGCAGCCGGCGTGCGGGCGAAGATTGACAAGTCAGAAAAGTCCCCCGGATGGAAATTTGCCGAGCATGAGATGAAGGGCGTGCCCCTGCGTCTGGAAATCGGCCCGAGAGATATGGAAGAGGGCCAGTGCGTTCTGGTTCGCCGGGACAACCGGGAAAAGGTGGTTGTCAAGTTTGAGGAACTGGCGGAAAAGGTGCCTGCACTCCTGGAGGATATCCAGCAGTCCCTGTACAATAAGGCTCTGAAGAATCGGGAAGAGCACACTTACCGGGCAACCTCCATTGGGGAGATGCAGGAAATTCTGGCCAAGAACACCGGCTTTATCAAGGCTATGTGGTGCGGCGACAGAGCCTGCGAGGAAAAGATCAAGGAAGAAACTGGTATGCCCTCTCGCTGCATTCCCTTTGAGCAGGAGCAGATCAGCGACGTTTGCCCGGTATGCGGCAAGCCGGCAAAGCATATGGTAGTTTGGGGCATTGCTTATTAAACTCCATCGCGAATTGTAATGATTACAAAAATAATGATGAAATGTATTCATATTGACAGGCTAAATTGCCCCTTGGGGGCAACCTGTTATTTCTTGGCGGCTTCAGGCAGGGCTTGTTCCCTGCCTTTTTTGGGAAAGGAGAAGCTATGATTCGGGACCCTTGGGTGAAAAAAATACGGGGCAGCGCTCATGCCATTGGCGCAGGCATGCTGTCCTTTTACGGCATCGGTATGGTGCTGTCCCTGGCGGTCTCTATAGCCATGCTTTTTGTCCACAGCCGGCTGATGGGGCAGGGCTTGACTGCGGATTCTTATTTGGAAGGAACCGTAGGCGGACTGATTTTGTCCATGGTGATGTACCTGCTGCCTCTGGCGCCGCCCTATCTTTTTCTGGCTTATGCCCGGGGCTTTACGCTGCGGGATCTGCTGGGCCGGGGCAAAGCTCCCCTTTCCGTTTATGGGATGTGCTTTGGGATGTGCCTGGTAATCAGCCTGGCGGCCAGCATCCTGACCACGGTGCTGGGAGCTGTATTCGGCGGGATGTTCGGGGTCAGTGAAGCCTCCAATACTTATATACCGCCCATGTCCGCCCCGGCGGCGGTGCTGCAATTTTTGTATATCGCCATCCTTCCCCCTATGGTGGAGGAGCTTTGCTTCCGGGGCTATGTGTTTTTGGAAAGCCGCCAGACCGCAGGCACCATCGGCGCGGCTCTTCTTTCTGCCGGGGTGTTTGCGCTGTCCCATCAGCAATTTTCAGTCATTCCCCTGGCGGTGATGTTCGGCTTTTTTGCCGCATGTGTTCGGGAAAAATACGATACCATCCTTCCGGCTATGATTGGGCATATGGCGGTCAACGGCCTGTATTTTATGGTGAACTTCCACTCCTATGCTATGAGCGACGCCCAGTATCTGCCTTTTATGGCGAAAGTCAACGGTGTCACCCTGATTCTGGGGGCGTTGGCCATTTATGGGGTGTTCCGCCGCAATCATTACAGCATAGAGGAAATGTTCGCTTTTAGCCGTCCCGCGCCTTGCCCGGAAGAAAAAATCGCCTTGGGCTATCTCACCTCTCCGCTTTTTGTGGCAGCGGTGGCGCTGATGGTGGGTACAGCTATCTATTATTTGCAGTAAGCGGCAGCGGGAAAGGGATCGTGATGGAAGAAAAATTTATGAAGGAAGCCCTGAAGCTGGCCAAAAAAGCGGCGGCGGAAGGGGAAGTGCCAGTAGGCTGCGTGGTGGTCTGCGATGGTAAGATCGTGGGCCGTGGGCGTAACCGGCGGGAAACCAAAAAAACTGCCATAGGCCATGCGGAAATCGAGGCCATTGCCAAGGCATGCAAAAAACTGGGGGGCTGGCGGCTCCACCGGTGTGAGCTGTATGTCACCTTGGAGCCATGTCCTATGTGTACCGGGGCAATTTTAAACGCCCGTATTCCCGTAGTCTATTATGGGGCGGCAGATGAAAAAGCCGGCTCCTGCGGCACCCGGATTAATCTTTTTGACTTTGGCTTTAACCACCGGTCGGAGATTGTGGGCGGTGTGCTGGAGGCGGAATGCCGGGAAGCGCTGCAGGCCTTTTTTGCAGGTCTGCGGGAGCGGAAACGGGCGGAAAAGCTGGCTCACCGTCAGGAACTGGAAAATCCGCCGGCGTAAAAACCATCCGTGTTTTTATAAAACCTTTGTAGATGGCTTACAAAAAATTACGTTTTGATTCCGATTTGCCCTAGATATCCATAAAACAACGAAGTATTTGGATAAATGCGCTAAAAATTCAAAAAATACAGTTTTAATTTTGAGCAAAATATAGTATAATGGAAGCACCAAAACCGGAAAGGAGTGGAAAATATGGCAGGAAATTTTGTAATTGCCATCGGCCGGCAGTCCGGCAGCGGCGGTCGCGAGATTGCCCGTAAGTTAGCAGAAAAATTAGGCGTTAAGTGTTATGATAAAGAACTCTTGGAAAAGGCAGCCAAGGATAACGGCCTGGCTCCCCAGTTTATGGAGTTGTATGATGAAAAGCCCACCAACAGCTTTTTGTACTCTTTGGCTATGGGTACATACAGCTTTCGGGCAGACAGCAAGCCTGTGATGCTGCAAATGTATCTGGCTCAGTTTAACACCATCAAGGAGATCGCAGCCCAGGAAAGCTGCATCATCGTAGGCCGCTGCGCGGACTATATCCTCACCGGCTATCCCAATGTGGTCAGCGTGTTTGTTTACGGCGACATGCCTGCCCGGGTGGACCGGATGGCGGCGGAGATGAATCTGTCTGCCAAGGAAGCAGAGGAATATGTAGCCAAAACAGATAAAGGACGGGCTGGTTATTATAACTATTACACCAACAAGAAGTGGGGAAAAGCCCAGAGCTATGACCTGTGCGTAGACAGCCTTAAGCTGGGCATTGATGAATCCGTAGCTCTCATCGAACATTACATGAAGCTGAAAGGCTTAATTTAAAACAGACAAGCAAAAGGACGCTGGTTTCAGCGTCCTTTTTTGATGCTCTAAACGATTATAGAACGAAGAAAGGGAACCTTAATCCGCAAACATCGTGGTAGACATATACCGCTCACCGGTATCCGGCAGCAAGGCCACAATGGTTTTGCCTTGGTTTTCCGGTCGATTCGCCAGCTGTAGGGCAGCATACAAAGCGGCGCCGGAGGTAATGCCCGCTAAAATGCCCTCTGTCCGGGCCAGCTGTTTGCCGCAGGCATAGGCCTGTTCGGTGGTGACGGTGATTACTTCGTCAATCAGATCCCGATCCAGAATTTCGGGAATAAAGTTGGCGCCAATGCCCTGCAAGCCGTGGGCGCCTGCCTTGCCGCCGGAGAGCAGGGGAGAATCTGCCGGTTCGATGGCAATAATCTGAATCTTGGGATTTTTTTCTTTTAAATAATGGCCGGTGCCGGTGAGAGTGCCGCCGGTACCCACTCCGGCCAGAAAAATATCCACATGCCCCTGGGTGTCCTCCCAGATCTCCGGACCGGTGGAAGCCGCATGAGATGCCGGATTGGCCGGGTTGACAAACTGTCCGGCTAGGAGAGAATTGGGAGTTTCCCGAGCCAGTTCTTCTGCCTTTTCAATGGCGCCGGCCATGCCCTTGGCAGGGTCAGTCAGCACGATCTCCGCGCCATAGGCCGCCAGCAGCTTGCGCCGCTCGATGCTCATAGAGGCCGGCATGGTAAAGATGCTCCGATAGCCCTTGGAGGCTGCCACAGCGGCAAGGCCAATTCCGGTGTTTCCAGAGGTAGGCTCAATGATGGTGGCGCCTTCCTTCAAAATACCCTTTGCTTCCGCGTCCTCAATCATGCCGACAGCAACCCGATCCTTAACGCTGCCTGCCGGATTAAAATATTCCAGCTTGGCCAGGATACCCGTACCCGGTGCAAAACGATTCAGCCGCAGGAGGGGGGTTTTGCCTACCAGCTCGCTAAAATTTTCCGCAATTTTCATAAGATGTCATCCTTTCTTGGGACAGTCTGCCCATCTGTTTGTTCTCCTTATTATGATACCATGCCGCTTAAATTGTGGCAATGGGGCATGCAGGCATAAAAAAAGGCTGTCGAAAAACGGTAGCTTTTCGACAGCCTCAGGCCCTCCGTAAAAGGCTTTTAAATTATAGAGTTAATAAACCAGACTGTTGGACGTGCTTAAAACCGTACCCTTGGAGGTAACCTGAGCGATGCAAATGGAATCGCCTGTCTCCGGCTGGGTCTCGGTAATGGGTACCCAAAGGGTGGTGCTGTTTATCCGCTGACAGGTGACCACCTTGTCACCCACCATAGCTTCGCTGTATTCTGTCAGGTTATCCCCGTAGAGATACAGTCCTGTGGAGTTTTTTTCTATCCGATTCAGAGTGATGTCATCAATGCCCAGCTTGAGATCCGTAGGCAGATAGGGGGACACGCCGCCAAAGATCTGCTGCTGGCCGTAAAGCATATCATACTGCAGGGCGTTGAGATCCGCCTGGTAATCCCGGTTGCTCATCCGAGACTGATGAAGCTGGTTGAGATAACCATTTGTGATACCCAGCGCCTCCAGAACTTCAGAACCTAGCTGATAGGCCTCCAGATCCTGAGAATCCATTGTAAACCCGTAATTGCTCCAGACAATATAAGGGGTCTGATACAGGCTGCCATTTATAAGTTCCTCTTCGGTCAGACCCAAAGAGGGCAGATGGTCGCCGTAAGCCACCAGGATTACCGGCTCCTCATAGCTGGACAGAGCGGAAATCAGATCGCCCAGAAACGCGTCGGTCTGCTGCATCTGATCCGCATAGTAGGTCAGCTGAGCCTGCCGCTCCGGGGTCAGGCTGTCGCCCTGCACCTGAATGGGATAGCTGTCCATCTGTTCCAGCTCGGTGGGATATTTGCCATGGGTCTGCACCGCTACAGTATAGATATAATCCGGGGTATCTGTAGAGTTCAGCGCCTTCATAATTTCGTCTGTCAGCACAGTGTCCTTGGCCCAGCCCAGCTGGTTGTAGGTTATGTCATGCATATATTCCAGACAGGTGAAGGTGTCAAAGCCTAAATTGGCGTAAACATGACGGCGGTCGTAGAAGGTACCTCGGTTATTGTGGATCGCGTGGGTACCATAGCCCTCTTGTTTCAGGTCATAGGCCAGGCTTTCACAGGTGTGATCCTTTAAAATCGTGGAATAGGGATATTCGTTGGGGCCAAAATAATCCAGATTCATGCCGGAAATCAGCTCAAATTCCGAATTGGCGGTGCCGCAGCCATAGGCAGGCACGGTGATATAACCGCCGGGGCAGCTTTCCCGCAGGGCGGAAAAGTTGGGAATGGGATTTTGGGAGAAGGTCACATCCGTCATGTCGTTGACATCAAAGAAAGATTCCAGCTGCAAAAACAGGATATTGGGGGCATTTTCCGTTTGCGGCTGGACGGTAGCCTGGGAAGAGGTATAAGCGGTAACAGTCTGACCTGTGCTGGTCTCCACCTTTTCCGCGATTTGGCTCATGGTTTCCGGGCTGTAATCCGCCGGTTTTTTGATACCGCTGTCCACTACGCTCAAAGAAAAGCAGTAGGGGAAGCCGTAATTGGCGTAAGCGTCCGGCAAATTGGTAAAATTGCTGAAGGCCGCGCCGGCGCTGGTGGCAGTCAGGCATAAAAAAGCGGCAATGCAGCTGGCAAACATAGCGGAGCGCTTGCGGGAGACATGCCAGCGAGGGGTCTTTTTCCACAAAATAGGAACCAAAATGGCCAGCGCGCCGAAGGAGACAAAGATCAAAATGCTCTGGCCCTTGGAAAGATACACGCCGAAAATATCCGAAATGGATTTAAAAATGCGAAAATCACTGGCGGATAGGGGGGTAACCCGGAAAAATTTCAGCACAAAGCTGACCACACCCAGAACCAGCCAAAAGGCGGAAACCACAATATAACCGAACAGCCGCTTGGAAAAAAGCAGGGTAACGGATAAGGTGGTTAAAATAATCAGGGTATTAAAAAGAAAGCCCAGGGGGTTTTGAAGGAAAAAAACGCAGGCTTTTAAAACTGAATGACGGCAGAGACATTCCACCGCGAAGGTAAGAAAGAATGCCAGGCTGATACAGCCGATGAAAGGTTTTTTCTGTAAAAGGTCATACAATTTTCTCATACAAGAAATCCTCCGGAAAGGGCGAGGCATGAAAAACAAGCTCATAGCCGCTTTCGTTATATTTAACCTGAATTGATGTATTTCATTATAGGTCAAACCCATATAAAAAGCAACGTTTTTTTCCACAAAAGAACGGGGAAAATCCCGTGAAAAACGGGAAAATTGAAGGATTTCCGCATTATTTTATGAACAAATTGTGAAAATTTGCGGTATGGTCATCCTGTTTTTTGTCACGCTTTCAAAATAATACTTGCCAAGGCAGTGAGTTTGTGATATAACAAACGTAATAAAAGATTAGTAATTTAGGGATTTATGCGTCAAGTGTTCAATGGACGGGGATGTGCCATGAAACGAAAAGCTGCGGCTTACGATATATCTCCCGCACCCGTTACTACTACATAGTTGCATCTCTTTGATGTCAGGGAAATATTATGATCTTTCATGTTTCAAACATCCAGGAGGTGTATTTTTTTATGTTCAAACAAGCGTTAAATTTCAAAGAACAGCTGCAAAACCTGCGGAATGTAAGAGGGATCACTATGGGCGGTCTTTTTATCGCCCTGTACATTGTTCTGTCTTACTTCAACATCAAAATTTCAAATTCTCTGGAAATCCGGTTTGCCTTTTTGGCTCTGGCAGCGGCCGGCATGTACGGCGGTCCGCTGTTTGGGTGCTTTGTGGGCGCGGCCAGTGATATTTTAGGGATGCTGATGACGGCCGGTCATGGTTCTTCTTTCTTTTTTGGATTTACCATCACCTATGCGTTAGCGGGTTTCTGCTTTGGTCTGGTGCTGTATCGGGCGAGGGTTTCCATTCCCCGTATCCTTTGTGCCGAGCTGTTTGAATTCCTGATTGCCATGTTTTTAACCACATTTTGGCTGTATCTGATGTACGGTACCCCTTATCCGGTTCTGTTTGTTTCCCGTTTGATAAAGAATCTGATTCTCTTTGTACCCAACTGCCTGATGCTGTTTTTCGTGCTCCAGGCCTTTGAACGGGTGTTCCGCCATTTACAGATCCATAAGGCCTAGACATAGTCTTTTGCGCGAAGCGCCCGGCATTCTTAAAGAGAATGCTCTGAAAAACTGTAGTTTTTTGGTAGTTTTAAAACCGGCAAAATGCCGGTTTTTGCTTTTATGGGAGGTTTTTTATGAAAAAATATTTGGTTTTCTTTGGTTCTCCCCGCCGGGAGGGCTGTACGGCCCGGCTCCTTGCCCGGTTTTTAGAGCAGCTGCCGGGAGAGAAAATCCTCATCGATGCTTACCGCCGCCGGGATATTGCCCCCTGCGTGGACTGCCGCCATTGCTGGCAGGAAAAATCCTGTGCCATTTCTGATGGTATGGCGGAAATTTATGACCTGGCGGAAAGCTGTGACGGTATTCTTTTCGCTTCTCCCGTCTATTTCCATGGCATTCCCGCCCCTCTCAAGCAAATCATTGACCGGTTCCAGGTTTACTGGGCGGGCCGAGTACGGGGAGACATGCCCCAGCCGGGCAGCAAGCCCGGTGCGGTTTTGCTGGTTGGCGGCGCGCCGGAATTCCCGGGTCAGTTTTTCGGGGCGGAAAAGGCATGCACCGCCGTGCTGGATGACCTGGGTATCCGGCATATGGGCACGGTGACATGCGCCGGCAGTGACCGAACCGCGCCGGAGGATCAGCCGGAAGTGCTGGCGGCGGTGGATGCCTTGGCGAAGAAACTGAGGGAATCCTAACAATTTGTCTTTTTTCTTGCAGGCAAGCAGACAAAATAAGCTTGTATCCCGGGGGGAAATATTATACAATATAACTGTATATCTAAAATTATAGAAAAACAACGGCAGAAAAGGAGACCATGTATGACCATTAAAACAGATCTGGGTTACATTGAAATCACCAACGATGTAATCGCGTCTATCGCCGGCTATGCGGCCAATAACTGTTTCGGTGTGAAAGGTATGACGATCCGTAACGTATCGGACGGTCTGGCTCATCTGCTGCGCCGGGAAAATCAGAGCAAAGGCGTAAAAATTGTAGAAAACGAAAACGGCGGCATTTCTATCGACCTGCATATCGCAGTGGAAAACGGGGTCAATATCCCGGCTTTGTGCAGAGCGATCATCGGAGAGGTCCGCTACCATGTGGAAAAAGCAACGGGCATTGACGTATCCCAGGTGGATGTGTATGTGGAGAGCGTCAAGGCCGATTAAGACAGGAGGCAACATGTCCAATCAGATAGATGGCTTGCAGTTTCAGGCAATGATCCTTCGGGCAGCCTATGAGATGGAGCGGCACAGCGGGAAGGCCAATGAGCTGAATGTATTCCCGGTACCCGATGGAGACACAGGCACCAATATGTCTATGACCCTGGCCAGCGCCCGGAAGGCTTTGGAAAAGCTGCAAGCGCCTACCCTGGTTCAGGCGGCGGAAACCGCCGCTTCTGCCATGCTGCGAGGCGCCCGGGGAAATTCCGGTGTGATTTTGTCCCTTTTGTTCCGGGGCATGGCTAAAAAGCTTAAGGAAAAAGAGACTGCTGCCGGGGCAGATCTGGCCGTTGCCCTGCGGGAAGGGGTGGAGACCGCTTACAAGGCGGTGATGAAGCCGGCGGAAGGAACCATCCTCACCGTCTCCCGCTGCGCGGCTCAAAAAGCGGTAGAGCTTTGCCAGGAGGAGCTGGATCAGCCGGCGGCGGAGATCTTAAAAATCTGGATTCAGAAAGGGGAGGCCGCCCTGGCGCAGACCCGGCTCCAGAACCCGGTGCTGAAAAAGGCCGGCGTGGTGGATGCCGGCGGCTATGGCCTGGTGCAGATATTCCGGGGAATGGAGGATGGCCTTTTGGGCCGGCCTGTTCCGGAATCTGACGAAAATCCCCAGGCATTTGACACGCCTTCTGCGGAGGAAGGGGGAGAAGAGGCGGATATTCCCTTTGCTTATTGTACGGAATTTATCGCTAAGCGGCAGGACAAGTCCCATTCTCCTGACCGTTTGCGGGCTGTTTTGTCCGAAATGGGGGACAACCTGGTGGTGGCAGAGGATGCGGACATCCTTAAGGTTCATGTTTACACCAATCAGCCCGATCAGGTGCTCGCCGAGGGCTTGCGCTTTGGGCCGCTGCTCACCATTAAGATTGAAAATATGCGTCAGCAGCATTCCGCTAAGCTGGTGGAAGAAGCGGCCAAATATACTCCCCAGCGGGTGATCGCTCCGCCTCAGCGGGAATTTGGCTTTGTGGCTGTGGCAGCCGGGGACGGCATCCAGGCTCTGTTCCGGGAGGATCTGGGGGTTGACCAGATTGTATCCGTCGGCCAGTCTATGAATCCGTCCGCCAGTGATATTTTGCAGGCAGTGGACGCTGTGCCTGCCCGTATTGTTTATGTGCTGCCCAACAACAAGAATATTTGGATGGCAGCGCAGCAGGTCATTCCGCTGGTGGAGGACAAAGAGGTTATCGTTTTGCACACAGATTCGATTTCCCAGGGAATCTCCGCCATGCTTAGCTATGATCCGGAGACCACCAAGGAGCAGAATACCCAGGCTATGACGGAAGCCATCGGCCAGGTGCGTTCAGGCGCCATTACCTATGCGGCCCGCAATTCTGTCTTTGACGGCAAAAAGATCCGGGAAGGTGAATACCTGGTTCTCAAGGAGGGCAAACTGTGCGCTAATACCAAGCGGCTGCCGGAGGCCTTTAAAAAGCTGGCCAAGGAGTTGCTGCGGGGGATGGAAGCCTCTTATGTGACCATTCTCTATGGCGAAGGGATGACAGAATCCGATGCCCGCCTGCTGGAGGAAGCCTTTTTACGGGAGAAGCCCCAGCTGGAAAGCACGGTTCTGCGGGGTGGACAGCCGGTTTATCATTTCCTGGTATCTGTGGAATAAAAAAGGGCGGCGTTTCGCCGCCTTTTATCATGCTTTTTAAAGGAGAACTTTCATGTCGATTTTTGATATTTTCGACCGGCTGGATCGGAAAAAAGCAGAAAAAGCCGCCCAGCCGATTCAGTGGCTGGTGGTGGGCCTGGGCAATCCCGGGCTGAAATATGAAAACACCCGCCACAACGCAGGCTTTATCTGTCTGGAACGTTACTGTGCAAAAACCGGCCAGACCATTAAAAAAATAAAAAGCAAGGCCCTGGTAGGCGATGGCATGCTGGGGGGCCAGCGGGTGCTGTTTGTGAAGCCCCAGACCTTTATGAACCTGTCCGGTGAGGCGGTGCGGGATCTGGCGGCCTTTTATAAGATTCCGCCGGAGCGGATTTTGGTGATTTCCGATGACATCTCCTTGGATGTAGGCAAGCTGCGCATTCGGGCCAAAGGCTCAGACGGCGGCCAGAAGGGTCTTAG
>CAZSBD010000033.1:0-11931 GCA_964605215.1 uncultured Oscillospiraceae bacterium
GCGTGAGCGAGCTTTCGCACACCTGCGGAATCGAGGGATACAAAGCTTGCGGCGACGAGATGAGCCGCCAAAGCAGCTGTTAATCAGCTGCTTATTTTTTTGCCATCGGAGATTCGAATGACGAAGGAGTTCCGTCAGGGCTCCCGCTTTGGCCCAGCGCAGCGGGCAAAGTGGGAAGAGGAGACGCAGCGGCGTGAGCGAGCTTTCGCACACCTGCGGAATCGAGGGATACAAAGCTTGCGGCGATGAGATGAGCCGCCAAAGCAGCTGTTAATCAGCTGCTTATTTTTTTGCTTATAGGAGTTTCGGATCTCTCGTTTCTTTTTCCCTTTGGCATAAAAACACCCCGCTTGTTATGCAGGATACCAGACTGTCTAACAAGCGGGGTGCGGTTCACTTAGGGAAGTTTTTTCCTTTTTCCAATGTCAACTTAAAATGGGGAAATGCAGCAGCGCCTTAAATAAATCGCCGTCTATGGCCAGCTCTAACCGACCCTTTTGCAGCTCGGTCAGGCTTTGCGCGATGGAAAGACCCAGACCGTTTCCTTCCGTATTGCGGGAATGATCCCCTCGGACAAAGCGTTCCAGCAGCTCATCTGCAGAAATGTTCAGGGGGGCGCTGGAAATGTTTTTTAAGGCAATGGTAACCTCCTGCCCGGTCTTTTCTACCGTGAGATAGGCCCGGGTGCCGGTTAGTGCATATTTCAGTACATTGTTCATCAGGTTATCCATCACCCGCCAAAGATGCTTGCTGTCCGCCATCATATACAGCGGCTGCTTGGGCTGGCTGACAATCAGCTCCAGGCCCTTTTCCTGCAAACGCTGGCTGTATTCACCGGTGATCTGGGTCAAAAGTACGCCGATTTCGCAGGGTACCAGATTGACCTCCAGATTGCCTGTAGAGGCTTTGGAAGCCTCCACCAGATTTTCCAGCAGCCGCTTGAGGCGGACAGACTGCCGCAGCAGAACATCCGAATATTCCCGAATTTTATGGGAATCCGCCGGTTCTTTGCCGATCAGGCCGGCATAATTGATGATAGAGGTCAAAGGCGTTTTAAGATCGTGGGACACATTGGTAATCAGTTCCGTCTTCATCCGTTCGCTTTTCAGCCGCTCTTCCACCGCCTGGTTCATTCCCTGGGCAATACAGTTCAGGTTTTCTCCGTGGGTCTTAAAATCCCAAAACATGCCCTTGGTGTCCACCTGGTAGCTGAGATCCCCTCCGGCCAAAGCCTGGCTGGCCTTATGCAGCCGCCGCAGGATCAGGGTGATATACAAAATCACCGGCACCAGTACCAGTTTTTCCAGGAACCAGAAAAGGGCGAGGAAAGAAGCTTCCTGATACCAGAAAGTTAACAGCACCATAAATTCCAGCAGACAAACGACAGCCAAAGTCACAGCGGTTTTCCAGATCAGGGGCAGCTGATCAAGGCCGGAAGCCGTCTTGCGGCCGCAGAATTTCAGCCCTCGCCATAAAACCTTGCCCAGACGGTAGCAGACGGTTTTCCGGAGCATACCGCCTGCCTTAATCCGTACTGCCAGATCCATTCCATACAAGGGCAGGATCAGCAAATTGACCAGCAGGAACAGGACAACGCTAAGGAAATCCAGAGGCCAGCCGTTGCAGTTATACATATCTGCCATGGCCACCATCCAGCATAGCTCTGCGATGAGGAAGATCAAAGTGCCTGCGTCCCAGGGAAAGCGCTGCAAAGGCCCGGAAACGATTCCTTCCACGCCGGGTCGGCGGCCGGCTGCTGTAATCAGATAGACAAAGCAAAAAATCGCCGCCGCCAGGAAGAACAACGCAAATAGGTAGATCCAATAGCGCAGATGGTGGACAGCATGGATCAGACTGTTTAACGCGGCATAAGGCTGGGCCAGCGGCTTGCACAGGCTGATATCCAGGCTATAGGTGGTGTGGACAGACTGGTCAAAATCATCATAGAAGTCGATATTCGTCTGAGTTATGACCGCCTCATGCATATTGCCATAGAGCCAAACCAGCTGTTTTTCTCCATCCTGCCCAGCGGCACTTTCCATTCGATACAGAGAAACGGCTAGGTTTTTCGCCTCACAGTATTCCAGCGCCGCTTTTTCATTGTTTGCCCTCATATAGAGGGTAAACACGTTGTCAGTGTCACGATATAGAAATTCCTCCATCACATCCTGGCTGACAGCGTCTGCATCCCGGCTGTAGGCCCGAAAATCCCACAGAAAAACAATGCCTAAAATGCTGGCTGCTGTAGCGCAGACAAAAAGCATCAGCAAAATATAAGCGATGACCTTGGAGGAACGCTTGTAAAACCAGGGCTTGTTCTTCCATTTACTCATAAACCTTTTCCTTTCTCCATTTTGTAGCCCTGTCCCCAGACCACCTTCAAATAACGAGGCTCCGCCGGATTGATTTCCAGTTTTTCCCGTAAATGGCGGATATGGACGGCTACCGTGCTTTCGCTGCCGTAAGGGGCGTTCCGCCAAACCTTGCGGTAAATTTCCCTGGGAGAGAACACCTGACCTGGATGGGTCATCAGAAGCCTGAGAATTTCATATTCCGTGGGGGTAAGGGCTACAGGCTCCCCGTCCAGAGTGACCTGCTTGCCGGCGTCATCCAGAGCGATGCCGCCTACTTGCAGGGTTTTGGATCGAACCGTTCCTCCGCCCAGCTGTAAGTACCGGCGCAGCTGGGAGCGAACCCGAGCCGCTACCTCCACAGGATGAAAGGGCTTGGTGATATAATCATCGGCGCCGATGTCCAAGCCCATGATCTTGTCTGTGTCCTCCCCTTTGGCGGTCAGCAAAATGATCGGCACGTTGCTCTGCTCCCGAATCTTGACCATGGCGGCGATGCCGTCCATTTCCGGCATCATAATATCCATCAGGATCAGATGGATCTCTTCCCGAGCCATAACCGCCAGAGCTTCTTTGCCGGTGTGGGCTTCCAGAAAGCGGTAATCCGGATTGGCCAGATAAATTTTCAGTGCGTTGACGATATCCTGTTCATCGTCACAGATCAAAATGTGATACATATTGCGGCCTCCTTGTCTTTAATCATAAAGGAAATGGGATTTACAAAAAAGTAGGAAAAAGTTTAAGATTTGTTTAAGTAAAAGATGGAGTAAAATCCTCAAAATAGATCAAGCCTTCCCAGAAGGGAAGGCTTAAGACTGTCGAAAAACTACAGTTTTTCGACAAAAGCATTAAGCGAAAAGCGTCAAAAAAGTTACGTACCGCCATGGCTTTTTGGATATTCCAATGAGCGCTTTGCGCAAAAAACTTTTGAAGCGAGAGAGGAAGATATGGGAAAAAGGGTGCTGTTTGGCAAGCCTCGTCCTTTCCAGTTAACAGGAAAATCAAAGATTCAGGCAAAAAGCAATCATCAAGGCTATAACAAAAACAGCCAGACCGCCGGCAGCGATGGTTTTCTTGCGGGCGAGCCGCCCAATGAGAGAGACAATCACGCCGATCACCGCAATGGGGATTAAAACTCCAATCACAGGCTATTCACCTCCTTGCTTTTTGTCCATTTTATTGCTATCAGAATAGCTTACTTCCGTAAAATTGTCAAGAAGCGTCGGCCGCAGCCGCTGGACAGCCTATAGAATCCTCTCCCAAAAGTCTAAGATAAAACCGGATGGCGTTATCGTCCTGGGGCTGGGCGTAAAATGGGGCTCTCCCACCGCAGGGTGTGATAGATTATTCACAAACAGGCCTTCGGTTAGGAAGATCAAAATTATAATTGTGTCCTGTGAATTTTATGGAATTGGGTCTTTTAAGTGATCCCATTTTGCGATATAATACGGTATAAGAAACCAGAATCTAAGAAGAAGAGTGGAGGACAAATTTATGCGTGAAATGATGAAAAAAAACCGGCAGCTGCCTGCGGAAGAAGCCCAGACGCTTTTCGCCAAGGGCCATCATGGTACCCTGGCTGTCAACGGTGATGACGGTTATCCCTACGCGGTACCGGTAAATTACATATATTTGGACGGTTTTATCTACATCCATTCTGCCAAAAAAGGCTATAAGATCGATGCGCTGAAAAAGGATCCCAAGGTTTGCTTCAGCACGATCCTGAGCAGTGAAATCTGGGAAGAGCAGACCACTGCCAAGTTTGAAAGTGTTATCGTCACCGGAAAAGTGGAATTTGTGGCGGATGACGCGGAAAGAAAGCGGGTCATGGAAACCTTTATCCAGCGCTTCACCCCCAACTGTAAAGAAATCGGCATGGCTTATGTGGAAAAAACTCTGCCGGCGACTCAGGTTTTGAAAATCCATGTAGAAGAGCTCAAAGGCAAGGCCTATCGTGGCTAAAGGAGGAAAACGATGAAAAATCCCATTGCAACTTTTGAAATGGAAAACGGCAACACGTTTCAGATCGAGATGTATCCGGAAATCGCACCCATGACTGTGCGGAATTTTATTTATCTGGCCCGCACCGGCTTTTATGATAATACCATCTTTTTCCGTGTAGTTCCCGGCCTGTCCATCATCGGCGGTGACCCGGAGGGCGACGGTTCCGGCGGCCCCGGCTACACCATCAAAGGGGAATTTGACACCAACGATCACCCCAACAGCCTCAGTCATAACCGGGGCGTGATCTCCATGTGCCGGGGTATGGACCCGGATACCGCCGGCTCCCAGTTTTTTATTGTGATCTGTAAATCGGACAAGCTGGACAGCCAGTATGCGGCCTTTGGCAAGGTTATCCAGAATATGGATGCCTGCGACGAGATCGCCATGACAGCCTGCCAGGGCGGCCGCCCGATAAAAGATCAGCGTATCCGGAAAATTTCCATTGAAACCTTTGGCGAAACCTACGAGGAGCCGGAAAAGATTCTGGGAAAAGTGATCTACGTGCAAAAATAAGGAGCTCTTTATGGCAAGACGACCTAAAATCACCATCACTCTGGTGGATCGCAAGGGAGAGCTTCCCTGCCATCGGGGCCACAAGGTGGGAGATACCTTTGATTTTGACACCCAGCGGGGGGAGCTTTGCCCTATGGCCTGCCATGTGGCCTTCCCCTATATTGATATTCTGCGCTACGGCGGGGAGATCCCCGGGGGCAAGGCAGGGGAAGCCATGTTCTGCTGCCCGGATGTGGGTACCATCAATGTGTTCCGCATTCAAAGAGAAGACGGGAAAACCGAGTAAAAAGACGCAAAAAAAGACCGATTTTGTCGGTCTTTTTTTGTTTAGAATTTTAGTGGAGAGGGAATGTTTTTTTTCTAGTCATCTTTGCAATGCTCACAGGGCAGCCCTTCTGTTGAAATGACAGAAAAAAAGGAGGCGATCATATGGCACAGGCGGATGAAAATGCCTGCGAAAAAAAGTTTCTAGAATTTTTGGATCGTTCTGATTACGATACGGCTGCCGAAGCGATGTTTCAACTGGTTCGCACCACTTACCGGCGCGAGGAAGAAAGCTTCTTGGGAAAAGCCATTACCGAAGGCGGCTGAAAAGAGGAAGCCTCCCCAAAGGGGGCGTTTTTTTATAGTGCCGGTTCTTCCTTAGCCTCAGGCCCCTTAGGCAGCAGGGCGTAAAACTCCACCCCGCCGGGCAGGTTGCGCACGCCGTACCGGCCGCCGTGAGCCTCCACAATAGCCACCACCAGGGACAGGCCTACGCCGGTGCCGCCGCGGCCCCGGGTGTGGGCCTTGTTGACTTTATAAAACTTGTCCCAGATCCGCTCCAGCTCCTCCGCCGGAATATTTTCCCCATCGTTGTAAACCGCCAGGCGGGTCATGCCGTCCTGCTCCTTGGTGGTTATGCGGATGGCGCCTTTTCTGGGGGTGTGGTAGATGGCGTTGGTGAGATAATTCATCAAAAGATGATGCAGCTGGGAGGGATCGCCGTACAGCTGGCCGTTTATACCGGAAAGATCCAGGGTGATCTCCCCATCCCGCAGCATGACCTGGACCTGTCGGCCCAGCTCCTCTGCCAGCTCGTAGGCATCCAGTTCTTCCGGATGAAGCTGGATTTTGCCTGCCTCCAGCTTGGATAGCTCCAGCAGCTCCAGTACGATTTGGTTCATATATTTGGCTTCGTCAATGATGGTCTGACAGTAGTAGTTTTTGTCCTCTTCACTGCCGGCTATGTTCATCAGCAGCCCCTCTCCGTAGCCCTGGATCAGGGCGATGGGGGTTTTTAATTCGTGAGAAGCGTTGATGATGAATTCCTTACGCATCTCGTCGGTTTTTTCCTTTTGGCGAATGTCTTCCTTGAGCTGCTCATTGGCCTGTTGGAGCTGATTGATGGCCTGGTCCAGCTGATAGGAAAGCCGATTGATGTTTTCCCCCAGCTGCCCCAGCTCGTCGTCATTTTTCCCCTGATATTTGCGGGAAAAATCCAAGCGGGTCATAGCGGTGGCAATCTCGCTCAGCTCTACAATGGGCCGGGTAAACCCCTTGGACACAAGCAAAGCCACCAACAGGCTGATAATCAAGGCCCCCAGGCCGATGGCAAAGATAAACAAATTGCTGAAGGTTACGTTATCCTGGAGCATTTCCATAGAAAGCTGGGCCATCATCAGGCTGCCGTCCGAAAGGCTGCCCAGCAGGCATAGGGATTCCATCCCGGTCTTGCGGTCGACCACGGTCATAAAGCTGTACCCCTTGTTTTGGAAATCCTCCTGGCTGAAAGCATAGTTCAAGCCGGAGGAGAGGGCTGCCTGCTGCTCCGAGCCCCCTGCGAAATTATATAGGAACTCTTTGTTATAATTGGTGTCATAAGTGATATAATAACCGGATACAATACGGATGCGGATGCCGTATTTGTTTTCAAAAGAATTCCACTGGCTTATGCTGTCTTCCACATCTCCGGTATAGCTTTTCACGGTTTCCGTGTACAGGGTCTGCAGCGCTTTCTTTTTTTCAAAGATATAATAATCATCAAAAAAGGCCCAGTTGGCAATCTCCAAAACACCGACAAAAATCAGGGCGATCAGACTGATGGTCATAAATAATTTAAAACGAATAGACTTTTTCACAGGTCATCCCCCAAAACGATAGCCATAGCCCCGGACAGTTTCAATTCGCTTGCCGGCTTCCTTGCCCAGCTTGGCCCGCAGCTTTTTGATATGGGTATCCACGCTGCGCACATCGCCGAAATAATCATAGCCCCAGACCGCGTTTAAAATGCTTTCCCGGGAAAGGGCGATGTTTTTGTTATCCTTTAGATAGATCAGCAGCTCATATTCCTTGGGGGTCAGCTCTACATTTTGGCCGCTTACCTGAACGCTGCGGCTGGCCTCGTCAATGGAAAGGTTGCCGATGGTAACCGTTTTGCCGCCGGAAGAAGCCTGGGTAAGCCGCTTTTCAATGGCCCGTACCCGTGCAGCCAGCACCATAGGGCTGAAAGGCTTGGTGACATAATCGTCCGCCCCCAGGTCAAAGCCCAGGACTTCGTCTGTATCCTCGCCCCGGGCGGTGAGCATCATCACCGGCGTTTGAGGGGATTTTTCCTTGATATGCCGCAGGACGGCCCAACCGTCAAAAAAGGGCATCATCACATCCAAAATCACCAGATCCAGCCTGCCCAGGTTTTGGTCAAATAACGCAACGGCTTCCTGGCCATCGCTGGCCTCCAGCATTTGATGGCCATCCCGTTTTAAAAAATCACATACTAAGCGGCGGATACGCTGCTCGTCATCTGCAATTAAAATACGCATGTTTATCACCTCTAGCCTTATCTTACACGAAAATGTGAGGATTTACAATCTGCTTAGGCGGATGAAATGCGTCATGCCGTTGACAAAGTCCGCATTCCTGTGATACGCTGAACCAAAAAGGAAGATTTTATAAGGAAGATTTCATATGTTTACACGGATCATTGTATTGCTGCTGATTCTGGCAGTGATTTGCGCCATTCAAAAAATCAGAAAAGACCAAAAAGCGGGGAAAGGCGGCTGCGGGGGAAACTGCAATGCCTGCCTTGCCCAGTGCAGGCAAAAAGAAAGGAAGGATGGATCATGATTATCATCATCGGAAAAGGTCCGGCGGGGATTTCCGCCGCTTTGTATCTGCTGCGGGGCGGCCAGGAAGCGCGGGTCATTGGCCGGGACGGCGGCGCTTTGGCCCGGGCGGAGCGCATCGACAACTATTACGGCTTTGCGGAGACCATTTCCGGCCGCCAGCTTTTGGAGCAGAGCTGGGCTCAGCTGCGGCGGCTGGGGGGAGAGATTGTGACAGATGAGGTGGTCAGCATCCAGTATGCGCCTGACGGCTTTGAGGTGCGTACCCCCACCCAAACCTTTCAGGCGCAGGCGGTGCTGTTTGCCACAGGCAGCGCCCGGCGCAAGCCCAATATTCCCGGCCTGTCCCAGCTGGAGGGCAAGGGAGTCAGTTATTGTGCTGTGTGCGACGGCTTTTTCTACCGGGGCAAAACGGTAGCCCTGCTGGGCAGCGGAGAATATGCCGCAGCGGAGGCGCAAGAGCTATTACCAGTTGTAGCAACTTTGCATGTAATTACAAATGGTAATGAAATTTCCGGCCAATTTCCCCAAGGCTGTCAAATCCATACCCAAACGGTGGAAGCCATCGAAGGGGAAGACCGGTTCCAGGCCATCCGTTTTGCCGACGGTTCCAGATTGGAGGCAGAGGGCTTGTTTGTGGCTCAGGGAACGGCAGGCACTGGCGAGCTGGCCCTTAAGCTGGGGGTTTTGATGGAAAAAGGCTGCATTCAGACCGGGCCGGACGGCGCCACCAACATACCGGGCATCTATGCCGCTGGAGACTGCACCGGCGGGCTTTTGCAGGTGGCCAAGGCGGTATCCGATGGAGCCATTGCTGCCGGGAGTATGCTGGCTTATTTGCGGAAACAGAAAAAAACCTGATTTTTTCCGAAATCTCTTGACTTTCCCCTTGCTGGAAGGTTTATCCTGATATAGAAGGAAGGGGGCATTCCCGATGCGGATTCAGCAGGCAGAAGAACTGGCCGGCATTTGCAAAAAAAATATTCGCTTTTACGAAGAACAAGGTCTGCTTTCTCCCAGCCGCAACAGTCAAAACGGCTATCGGGAATACAGTCTGGCAGATGTAGAAGCTCTCAAAAAAATCAAACTGCTGCGCAAGCTGGGCGTTCCTGTAGCGGAAATCCGCCGCCTGCAGAATGGGGAGCTCACCCTTGCCCAGGTTCTCCAGGGACGGGAGGAGCGGATCCGGCAGGAGGAAAAAAACCTGGCGGAGATTCGGGATATGTGCCGTACCCTGTCTCATGTTTCGCAAAGCCTGGCAGAGCTGGACCCTACCCCTTATCTGGAACAAATGGCAATCCTGGAGAAAGGCGGTGTGCGGTTTATGGATGTAAGAAAAGATAAAAGAAAAAAAGGAGCCATTTTTGCCGCTGCGGTGGTGATACTATGCTGTATCATTTTTGGCGCTTTGATGGTCTGGGGCGAAATGGTTGACCCCTTGCCCCTTGGTTTATTTGCTTTTCTTTTGCTGATGCCGGCTGTATGTATTGTGGGCGTTTTGCTGGCTCTGAAAACAAGAATTCAGGAAATTGAGAAAGGGGAACAGGATGAATCTGTACACTATTGAATACATCCCGGGCAAAGAGATCGAGGCGCTGGGGCTGGTAAAGGGCAACGTGGTACAGTCCAAGCATGTGGGCCGGGATTTTATGGCAGGGATGAAAACCCTGGTTGGCGGTGAGATCGCGGGATATACGGAGATGCTCAACGAAGCTCGGCAGATCGCCGTCAAGCGTATGGTGGATGAGGCACAGGCCATGGGAGCGGACGCGATCATTGACATCAAATATGGCAGCGCTGCGATTATGCAGGGCGCTGCGGAAATCATCGCCTATGGCACAGCGGTAAAAATCAAATAAGTCAGAAAGCTCCCTCTGAGGGGAGCTGAGACTGTCGAAAAACTACAGTTTTTCGACAAGGGCATTCTCTTCAAGAATGCCAGGTGCTTAGAAAAAGCCCAAATGGGCGATTTTCTAAGCGAAAAGCGTCAAAAAAGTTACGTACACGCCGCAACTTTTTTGGATATTCCAATGAGTGCTTCGCGCAATAGACTTTATTGACAAGCTGAAAGCTCCTCCTGAGGGGAGCTTTTTTTACGTCTTTTCGTGTTTTTGTTCTGTCCACTCTTCTGCATCGCCGCCCAGCATGGCAACGGCGGCCAGAAAGCCCTGCCGGTAAGCGGCCCGGGCCAGCTGGAAAACGGATTCGGAAGCCTGGTCATAGGCGGGATGCTCTAAAAATTGGTCAAAGCCTTGTTCATAGGCTTGTGTTTTGGGATCTTCTTTCAAAATGAATGTCTCCTTCCTTGATGTTAGCGCGCTGCGGCGGCTTTTCCATTTGGCATAAAGTTTACATATCGGTTTATAATATTATATATTAGATTATATTATTTTTCAATATGAACGGATATTTTATGATACCCTCAGTTTGAGGTGAATATTATGCCAAGACCTATGAAATCACAAGTATCTTTGACCTTGGATTGGGATCTGCTGGAGCGTCTAAAGCAGCTGGCAGAGGAGGATGACCGGGCGCTGTCCCAATATATCAATCTGGTTTTGCGCCGCTATGTCCAGTCCCTGGATGAAACAGAACAAAAATAAAAGTGCTTTCCGTTTGTTGATTAATCCCCATCCTTTGGTTTCCGCCTGTCAAGGAGCCCAAATTTAACCTGCTTTTCATGGTAACTTTCCCTTTTCTGGTATATAATAGAAGAGAAAAAAGGGGGAGACTTTATATGGAGGAAAGCAAATTACCCAGACTGATGATCCCATGGGACCGGCGGCCTCAGGTTCTGTTTGTGGGCAACGGCATGAGCCGGGCCTTCGGCGGCAGCTCATGGAGCGATATTATCCGGGAAATCAATTATACCCAAACGGACTTGCGGGAGATTCAAAAGGCGCCCTTTCCTTTGCAGGCGGTTATTGCCACCGGGGACAAGGTGGACTGCGGCGCGGCGGAAATCGGCCAAAAGCTGAAAAAGCCTATGAACCAGCGGATGGGGGCTTATATGCGGCAGCTCATCGACCTGCCTTTTGATGCCATTTTCACCACCAATTATTCCTATGAGCTGGAAGAGGCGGCAGACCCGGATTTTTTGAAGGGAAAAGGCCGTTTTCGTAAATATGCCACCCATACCAGGGCATGCAAACGGGTAGAAAGCCAGTTTTTGCTCCATTCCTATTACCATATCCCCCGTCCCCAGGGCGCCGTGAATATTTGGCATCTCCACGGCGAGGCCAACAAACCGGGTACCATGATTTTCGGCCACTATTATTACGGCAACCTGCTGTGCCGCTATCAGGAGTATTTTCGCCGCCGGGGCAACCTATATGAAGAGCATCAGCTGCGGCAGCAGGATTTGGAGGTGCGCAGCTGGCTGGATTACTTTATGCTGGCGGATATTTATGTTCTGGGCTGCGGTCTGGATTTTTCCGAAATGGATTTGTGGTGGCTCATCAATCGGAAAAAGCGGGAGCGGGCCAAAACCGGCCGGCTGTATCATTTGGAGCCGTATAACCGGGTGAACCATATTAAGCACAGCCTGCTTTCCGCCTTTGACTGCACCCATGAGACATGCGGCATTATCATCGACGAAGGAAAGCTTGTAGGGGAAGCGCGGGAGGAGCAGTATCGGGAGTTTTACCGACGCGCCCTTCTTTATTTACAGGAAAAACGAAAACAGGAATTTTAGGCTGTCGAAACCCTTGGATTTTTCGACAAGCAAAATTAGGAGTTTTATGGGTCATGGTATTATCGAACATATGAGAAGAATTACGGCATCCGTCAGCTTTTGCAGGATGTCTCCTTATACATCCATGACAAATTGTTGGATCTTCATAAAAGATACCTCCAAAATTCTGCAAAAAGGAAAAGCCCGGATTGCAGAATGAACCGCTCCCCGTCAAGTAGACAATTGAAAAAATAAAGTTTTTCTGCCATCAGATTTTGGTCTGGTG